>JAEOTY010000346.1 GCA_016839625.1 Candidatus Hodarchaeota archaeon | reverse complement strand
TAGAACACAAATTTAGAGATGAATTATATGACTTCCGAGGATCAATGGACGTCTCAGCATTATAATGAGTTGATAGAAGAATATGCTGGGAGATGGGTTCTAATTAAGAATAACGAAGTCATCTTTGCAGATCGACAGTTTGAGGTTGTCTATAACAGGTCTAAAGAACTCTGTCTGAAAACCAAAGAATGTGTAATACGTCGCATAGATTCAGGAGATGCGGTCATATATGAAACTAAGGCTTTGTAGTCTATTTTGTATTATTATGGTGCAATATTTAAGAGTTGAATTCAGTAGGAAGATCTACTGTCAGATACACGAGACGTGTATCTGAATCTGAGCTTCATAAGTTAAAAGAAATTCAAAACCATCTCAAACAGATCGGTATTGATATTAATTTGGGAGAGCTAAGTGAAACAATAACAGATTATGTTTAGGAACGTTTTGACGATTTTAGCTCAAGAATAAATAACAATCGTCTTATTTGACTTAAGAATCGTAAGAAAATAGAGATCATAATGTAAATAGCAATCGTCCCTTTTTTTTAATTTAGCAATATCCTTAGAAGATATTGTTGCCTCTCCTGTGGATGTTGTTATATTAAATCAAGCACCATTCAGCATCCAATACCACATAACGAAGGGAGACCTCGTTTTCTGTAGAAATATGAACTTTCATTTCGATTTTCTTGAACGGATCTGGCGAGACTATTTTGATTTCCAACAACTTGCTCGACAAATGCTTGATGAAATCCTTTCACAATAGTAGTGCTAGGATTCTTTTCCTTTCATTTTTTTAAAAAAATCGTTAAAATCAGAAGTTTAATAAATGAGTAGGATATTTATAAGATAAAGTGTTGAAGGAATAAACGATTGAATCAATAAAGCCAGTTCATCTGACAAGAGCTGTCCATAGGTGGCTCCAACGCCACCATGATGTCTCAGAACAATGGATATTATCAGTAGTTACTTGGACTGAACACCCAAGGAATTTAGATGACTATTATATTCAAAAACTTACCAAAATTAAAGGACGATTTAAGAAAATCACTTTGTGGGTACGAAATTATTCTTGGAGATACTTGGTATACAAAATACATATGGAGAATGTTAAATGACTATTGTGAGTGATTCCACGCAAGAAATGGTGACAGAAATTTACTTATCAACAGAATTAGTGGATATAAAAGAGAAAACGATTAGGATATTTGCTTTAGATTCGAATACGATAGGATTATCAAATTCACCTCCGAAATTGTGGCAGGATCAACGTTTATGGGAAGGAAAAGTTCCTGTTTTGGAAAATAACAATGAGTTAACGATTATCTTACCCCCAGAGATTGTACAATTTTACCACCCCAAAAAAATTGAACTAGCTAGCTCCCCTGAAAAGGATAATGTTATCTTAGTTATTAACCGCTGATAGACTTGATTTATGTTTAATTATTCATACCAAATTAAGTTCAAAAATGAAAATTAACATAAGGAAAAAAAAGCGGTAAAAAAAGAAAAAAGGAAAAATCGTTTGGAGAATAGAGATCATAACGTAAATAACAATCGTCCTTTTTGACTTAATTCCAATATCTTCCGATTGCCCATTAAGGTCTCATTCAAATAACCAGTAGCGACAAGGTGCTTGATTCTTTTACTCACTGTCGGCCGACTGATTTGCAACTCCTCTCTCACCTCGGAATACGATGGTTTCGTCCCTAGATTGTTCATTTTAAAGGCAAATCGTATTATCTCCAACATTTCCTCTGGAACCTTTGCCATAAACCGTGGAATGATTTCCATTGTCTCTTTTTCTAATAAACTGAGCTTTTGGGTATCTAATGTCGTTGGATCGATAGAGAGTAGAATTACGAGGCTTTTTAGATATGCGGTTTCCCTAAGTTTGTAGACAAATTTGATAGTTTCTTTAAAACCGTATTTTGAGATTAAATAATCGAGTCTGTCTATTAGTATTACATTTCGACGAGGTTTTGCTTCTAATAATTCTTCAATATCGGTAAAAAGAGAAACTTTTTTTGCCTTATTATTTTCAGTAAGCCATAAGAAGTCGATTTTCTTTTCTATACTCTTGATAAAATCAGTTTCAGGAGTCCTTGAGATTGCATGACCTCTATATCCTACTTTGAGAAGATCATCAAACACATTAAGAGACAATGTCGGGGTCCGTTCTTTAATGAGATAGAGATTTCCATCTTCAATGTTAAACTTCATCAATCGATTTTTTAGTTCTTCCTCCCATCGAATCCGTTCTGTGATATCCCGAAAACTTCCAACAAAATAACGTTCGTCAGCGATATCGATTGTCGAACCTCCCCCTTCTGCGATTAGTAGGTTCCCTTTCTTAGTTAGAAATGTTATTTTACCCAGTTGAGTCGCTGTACCTTTTAATACTCTCTCTATTAATGCTAACATTTTCTTAAATTCTTTCTCGTTATGAATATCTCGTAAATATAATTGACTCAACTCTTCTCTCTCATATCCGAGAAGCTTACAAGCAGCAGTATTAACATCAACGATCCGTCCAGTTTTATCGGTTATTAACAGAGCATCAAAGACTTGTGTGAAAATACTTCTGAACTTCTCTTCACTTTCACGTACTTTTTCCTCCATGTCTTTACGATCAGTAATGTCACGAAAGATCTCTAACTTTGAAATACTGCTGTCAAAGTTTCGAATAGGAGTGTCAATTATGTCATATGTTCGTTGATTTCTCGAAGAGAACCATTCCCAACGGACAGTCTCACCAGTAAACACTTTCTCGTTTTGGCACCAGGGACAGGGTTCAGTCCTGTCATGAAAATATCGATAGCATTTTGTTCCATCAACAGTGCCAAATTCTGATGTGAGAGCTGAATTTACGAATTCTATGTCATACTGATCATTGACGATATAAACTCCATCTACCATTGAGTTCAAAATCCTACGAAAACTCTTATGTTCAAAGTCCAGTTGATCTTCTATCGTCCTGCGCTGTAAGAATTCGCTGATTTTTAACGCGAGATTATCAATTAAGTTCCGTTCCTCTTTCAGGAATGGCCCTTCATCTCTTCCAACTTTTTCTTTTGTATAATAGACTTCGATAATACCAACTTTGTTTCCTACGACTAACATGTCAGCGCTTTGTTTCCAGGGAGAATCCTTAAATTTTTCACTAGTGTATTCTTTTCCATCAAAGGTGATTCTAGCAGTAGTTAGCTCTGGATATTGCCACGCTGGAGGGATAAAAGCAAGAATTTCTTGAAATACTTCTCCTAGTGGTCTCCATGGATCTTTTGTTGCCTGAGAAACACCATATAGGCAATCAAGCTCTTTTAATCTCGCATTAAGATCCTGTGTTCGTTGTCTTAACTCTTCTTCGATCTTTTTGCGTTCACTAATATCACGAACGATCCCAAACAATTGTGTAGGATCCTCTGTTCCATTTTTCACTGACCCTGTTCGAATTTCAATAGGAATGATAGTTCCATCTTTCCGGATATATTCTTTCTCATACACCTCAGAGTAACCCTGCTTTAAGACTTGTTTTTCTATAATTTCCTTATCAATAGTTTTCCATTTTTGGGGAGTTAAATCTTGAAAAGTTCGTGTTTGAATTTCTTCCTGACCATAACCTAACATATCAAGAAAAGCTGGATTAGCATCAAGCACCGTCCCGTTCAATCCATAAAAACCGATTGCATCTCGACTTGTCTCGAAGAGTGTGTGAAATTTCTCCTCTGTTTCTTGCTGTGTTTTCTTTAACTCTTTAAACTCTGTAATGTCTCGGTTAACAGCTAAAGCTGTTACTGGATTTCCTTTGTCGTCTTTTAGCAAGGTAACTGAAGTCAATATATTCAAAACTTTACCATCCTTCCGTGTCTGGAAGACTTCCCCTTGCCATCTTCCTTCCTTCATGAACTTCGCAACAACATCATCTACTTGATCATGCGGGTATTCCAATTGAGTTACATCAACTATCGGTTTACCTAGGACTTCCTCCTCTTTCCATCCATAGATCTTTTCCGCAGCTTCATTCCAGCTTCGGATGTTAAAATCTATATCAGTAGAAATAACCGCGTCGGAAATATTATCTAGTAAACTTGCCTGATAATGAAGTTGTTCTTCAGCCTTCTTTCGCTCAGTTATATCTTCAAAACTCCCTTCATAAAAAATCACAGACCCGTGGACATCTGTTACAGCTTTTGCATTCTCACGGATATAAATACTTGACCCATCTCGTCTGGTAATTTGAGTTTCTAAGCCAAAAACCTCCTCCTCATCCATCATCAATTCTCGAAAGACTTCTCTCGAATAATTCAACTCCTGAGCTAGTTCATCAGCATTGAGTAATGATAGATCCTCAAGAGACGAATATCCTACCATTTCTAGAAAAATAGGATTAGCAGCAATAAATTTTCCATCAGGAGTAGTGCTATACAAACCTATTGGCACACCTTCAAATAGAGATCTGTACTGCTGCTCACTTTCTTTTAATGTTTTCTCTATTTTTTTTCGTTCTTTTGCATATTGAATTGCTCTAACTAAGGAATCCTTATCGAATTGGCCTTTAACCAAGTAATCTTGGGCACCCTTTTTTAGAGCTACAATTGCTTGTTCCTCATCGGTCCTCCCCGTAAGGACAACAATCGGTAAGTTAGTAGTGTGAGAAGTAATCTTCTCCAAAGCCTCTAGGTTCGTTGCATCGGGTAAATTTAAGTCTAAAAGTAAGGCGTCAAAATCCTCGTTTTTAATCAATTCTAATCCTGTTGATACCCGATCTGCGTCTTTTAACTCAATATCAGCAAGTTTTGTATGCTTTATAAACTCATGTACTAATCGCTTATCTGTTGGGTTATCTTCAATAATCAGGACCTTGAATTTACTATTTTCTTGCGAGAGTGACATTAAAATCTCCAGTACTCTTCTTTAAAGTTCTATTAATAGACATTTGTCGGCAGTTAAGACCACATTCAAGCAGTAATTCCCTTGTAAGTGTCTTCCAAACTGAATCAATGAGCATTTACAATAAAATCATCTATAAAGCTGTAATTTCAGTTTAAAGTCCCGTTCTTGTTCTTTCGCTGTCTTGACACCTGCTGCATCAACTGTATACTGACTTCTCAACATTAAACATAGTAATTACATTTAAAATAAGACTTGGGCAAATAGAAGTGAAAAGTAGTGAAAAGGTTAATTCATAGATATGATTAAATCCTCTTTTGTTACGCCTAAGGTATAACCATTCCCACTTGTTTTCTCAAACAACTTGTGTATAGGCAATGGTTATTTTTCTCTCTTTAAAGTCGGGAAATAACCTACAAAAGGGACGAATTTTAGTCAGATAGAGAAGGAAGCGTTTCTAATCATGAATTTTTTGCCCAAAACTTTGTGAAATAATCAAAATATGTTGGAAAACCTAACTTCATTTAAGATAAGCAAGTTTACTCTTTGCCACACTTTTCCCTTCCAATTGCAACTCTCTTTTGAGGTAACATGGCGAAGAAAAACACTGAATTTTCCTAGTTTTGCATTAATTTTTGTAAACAAATATTCTGCATTCCAAAAGAGGATTCAAGCTTTGAATAACATCAATCCTTTTTCTGTCAGTTCCAGAATTTTCCGATTACCGCTTTTCTGTTCATTCAAGTAACCAGTTGCTACGAGATTTTTCAATCTTTTTCTAGCAGTTGGTTTACTTATCTCTAACTCATTGCCTATGTCAGTAAATGAAGGTTTTATTCCAAGATTGTTCTGTTGATAAACAATCCTCAAGATTTCCAACATCTCATCAGGAACTTTGACCAAAACCCGTGGTTCTATCTCCTTGGTCTCTTTTTCTAATGAACGGATATTGTGGTTTGGTAAGATAGTAGGATCTAATGATAAAATCACAACTAGATTTTTCAGATAAGCGATTTCATTTAATCTATACACAAATTTGAGGGTTTCTTTAAATCCATTTTTAGAAACCAAATAATCAAGTCTATCTATCAGGATAACACTCTTTCCTAGCAAATCATTACTAACCTTTTCGATTTCTTCGAAGTTCGGAGAAATTGACTTTTTCCGACCTGCCTCTGAAAACCAACGAAATTCGAATTCAACGTCGAAATCTTCTTTAAATTCCTTTTCTGGAGTCCTAGAAAGAGCTAAACCTCTATATCCGATGTGAATTAGATCCGTGAACACTCTATGAGATAGACTGGGAGTTTCTTCCTTCGTAAGATAGAGGTTTCCGTCATCGATATTAAACTTCATTAAATGTTTTCTCATCTCCTCCTCGGCTTGCTTTCTTTGACTAATATCTTCAACCATCGCGATGTAATGAAGGGGCTCACCTTTATTACCATGAATAAGAGAGACAGTAGTATGGCCCCAGAAGGCATCTCCATTCTTCTTTATATATTGTTTTTCTGTTTGATACCTTGTCATCTCTCCTTTCAATAATTTTTCCACATTTATGACGTCTCTCTTAGCGTCATCAGGATGAGTAATGTCAGGAAAGGTTAAATTCATTAGCTCTTGCTCTGAGTAGCCAACCATTTCACAAAACGCATTATTTATTCCAAGATAACTTCTGTCGGGCCTAATAAGGGTCATTCCTAGTGGTCCCTCTTCAAAAATCTTCCGAAAACGTTCTTCACTTTCTTTAAGTGCTTGTTCGGCTTGTTTCTGTTCCGTAACATCAATAACAATACCACGGAACCCAATTGGTTTCCCTGCGGAATTTTTCATCAGAGAGATTGACATTTCGATAAATCTTTGGATTCCGTCTTTTCTGGTAACTTCCCAATCGACTATTTTTGTTGGTATTCCAGTTCGGTAAACTCCATTAAAGCTTTCAAAAACGCTTTTTGTTGCGATGTCGTCACCAAACTCTTTATAGTTCAACCCCATTAATTCTGAACTTGATAATCCAAGAAGCTTACATAATGAATTGTTGAAAAATGTAAAGGTCCCAGTAAGGTCAACCTCATAATACCCTTCTCCAATACTATCGAGAATAGTTCGATACTTGAGTTCACTCTCTCGAAGAGCCTGTTCAGACACCTTTCTTTCCGTAATATCTCTAACGGTCGCCATGAAATGCTGTGGGTTTTCCAATGTATCACGAAGTAAAATAGTATTCATCTCGACTGGAAACTTAGTCCCATCTTTTTTAACGACTGAATATTCCAGAGATGTTGTTCTGCCTACTTCTAGAGTCTGTTTCAAATTCCTTAACGCAAGTTCTTGATCTTCTTGGTCAATTAATTCGAAAGAACTTGTTCCAATCAGACTTTGGACGTCTTTATATCCAAGCATGTCTGCTCCTGGTTTATTGATTGTAGTAATATTCCCTAAAAGATCGGTAAGGACAATTCCATCTGGAGAGGATTCAAAGAGGGTTTGAAAACGTACTTCGCTTTCACGAAGACGTTCTTCTGCTTCTTTCCGCTTTGTAATATCCCTTACTACACTAATCCATCCGATTCTGTTATTCCCATCGTCAAGTAATTGATTCACATAATGTTCCGAAGGGAACACCTTATCATTTTTTCTTTTCATTTTAAATTCAAAATCGGAGAGAAAACCTTCTTGCTCAATCTGAGGATACAATATCTTTTGAAACTCTGAAAAAATTTTTTTATTCACATGTAAAAAAGTTGTTGGTCTGTTAAGCATCTCTTGTTTTTTGTATCCGAATATTTGGCAAGCAGCAGGATTACAGTCAAGAATATCTGGAGGATTACCTGAATCTAAAACAAACACAGCGCTGTCTAGACTTGCGAATGTTTTTTCTAATAGTTCACTTGCTCTTTTCATCTCATTTTCCGCTTTTATACGCTCACTGATGTTTCTTAAAACAGAGACAATCTTGTTCTCCTCCTCTACCACTACTAGCTTACTTGTTGCCGAGAGTGAAACGTAGTAACCTTTTTTATGTTTGATTCTGTATTCAAAATTAGGTACACGTTCTCCTGATACAATTGTCTCTGCATGAACCAATACATCTTCTAGATCATCAGGATGAATAAGATCAAGACCACTCCTTCCAATTAGCTCCTCGGGTTGGTAACCAAGAGTATCAAAGACTTGTGGACTGACAAAAATGAATTTCACTTCTGAATCAATTTCTACAACCACGTCTGTAATGTTAGTTATGAGATCCCTGTATTTCTTCTCGCTCTTTTGTAATGCTTTCTCTGCTTGTTTTCGCTCCGTAACATCATGGATAATTACCTGAATCGCTAGAATCTCATTATCTCTCATAAATAGGCTTGGAAATAACTCAAAATATTGGATACGCCCTTTCCTATTGACAGCCTTTGCTTCAATAGATCTTACTTTTAAACCACTCAACACATCTGAAAGAAGGTCTGAATATTTTGCTATATCTTCTTCAAGTATCATACCAGTTTCCGTAAATAGTTTGCCAACAATTTCCTCCTTAGATAAACCTATTACTGCATCAACAGCGTTGTTACAGTCAACAATTCTACCTGATGGATCTATTAACATAATAAGATCAGAGGCAGACTCAAAAAGTATCCTGTATTTTTCTTCTGACTGTATTAACGCTTCTTTTGCTTGTTTACGCACCGTTAGATCTCTCATCGAGGCTACTCTGACCATCTGATTCTTGTATGGGATTATTTTTGCATGAACTTCAACAGGGCAAAATGAACCGTCCTTTTTCAGGGCTTGAGCCTCATAGGGGCCCTCATATCCAGAAATTACATATTTTCGAATCTCTTTTTGTTGTTGTGGAATGATTAAACTAAATCCGTCAATTTCTTTGATTTCTGCCTCACTGTACCCAAACATTTTTAGGAATTTTTGATTAACATCAATAATTCTTCCTTCATCGTGAATCACAATCCCTTCAAAACTCGCTTCAGATAATCGCCTGAACCGCTCTTCACTCTCCCTTAACGCAGTTTCCGCTTTCTTGCGTTCTGTGATGTTTTTTATCACTAGAAATACTTTACTTCCTTCTTCTTCTTCACCTATAATTTTCCCTGAAGCGGACAGATCAACATAATGGCCATCTTTATGTCGTCCCCGGTATTCAAAATCAAATACATGTACCCCAGTTAGGGCTTTCTCCAGAGCCTCTATGGCATTCTCTATGTCATCAGGATGGATTAAATCAAAGCCATTTGTCCCAATTACCTCTTCTGGGTGATATCCAAGAAGATTGAATGTCTGCGGACTGAGAAATATGAAATTACCTTCTATGTTCATCTCCACCACCCCATCTGAAATATTACTGATTAGATCTCTGTATTTCTTCTCCTTCTGTCGCAGCGCTTCTTCTGCCTGTTTATGTTCAGTGATGTCTCTAAGTGTTATATGTAGAGTCTCCTCCTCAACGAATTCTATCAGCTCAATGTCTAATACCGCAAAATAAGCGCTTCCATCCTTTCGTTTCAGCTGGACTTCCCAATCCTGCACACGTCTGTTATTACTTAGGGATTTTAATAGTAGTTGATGATCATCTGAATTGTGAAAAATCTCGCTGAACTTAACATTAAATATCTCAGACTCTGAATAACTTGTTATTTCCAACAATTTAGTATTCCAGGCAAGGAACTTCCCGTCAAAATCAGTGAACCCGATTCCTATTGGAGCGAACGTAAATAGAGTCCGATATTTTTCCTCACTTTCCTTGAGTACTTTTTCAAAATCTTTCTCTATTGTAATATTCTCAAAACTCCCTTCATAATATATCACGGAACCAGAAATGTCTTTCACAGCGCGTGCATTTTCACGTATGTAAATAACGGAACCATCAGGTCTTTTTATTTGCTGTTCTAACCCTTTAGCTATCCCTTCTTTATTGATTGTTGCTATGAATAACTCTCTGGAATATCCGAGGTTCGATGATATTTCTTCCATATTTTGTAAGGATAATTCCTCAAAAGAAGTATAACCTATCATTTCAAGAAAAGCAGAGTTTGCTGTGATAATTCTACCATCCAGTGCTGAACGATACAAACCTATTGGTACATTTTCAAATAGCGCTCTATACTCTTCTTCACGTACACTCTTCGCCCTCTCCAATTCCCTCCATTGTGTCAAATCACGGGCTGTAGTAAGAACGACACTTTTTCCTTCTAATTCCATCAAAACAACATTCAATAGGCAAGCGTAGACAGTTCCATCTTTACGTTTCAGTTGTACTTCGAAATCCTTCACTTCTACAGATTTCTGTAAGGCTTGAATCAATCTCTTTCGGTCTTCTGGATTTACATAAGTATCAGAGAGTATTAATTTCTTGATTTCTACCGCATCATATCCTATCATTTCCAACATTGTCTGATTGAATTCGAGGATGTTTCCTTCTAGATCTGCAATACCAATTCCAATAGGTGTTGATTCAAAAAACAATCGATATTTTTCTTCTGATTGTTTCAGAGCCTTCTCACTGTTTTTTCGGTCTGTAATGTCTTGAATTGTACCATATACACCACTTAACTCATTCTGTTCATCATAAAATTTCTGAATATTGTCCTGAATCCAATGAATTTTCCCATTCTTATCGATGATACGGTATTCTCTTTGAGCTGTTTCTCTAGAGCTAGACATGAATCCTTCAACATCATGCTTTGTTTGGGCAAGATCTTCCTGATGGATCAATTGAGTAAATAGAACCCTGCCTGATACAAAATCATCCTCAGTGTAACCTGTTATCTCTTCTACCTTCCCGGTGAAAAAATCAGCTGAAAAATCTTGATACTCCCTGTATGCGATTCCTTGAAAATTCTCGATAAATGACCTGTACTTCTCCTCACTCTCTTGCAATGCTTCTTCTGCCTGCTTTCGCTGCGTGATATCCATAACCCCTGCAAGTGCTCCTAAATAATTCCCACTATCATCAGTAATTGGTGAGGTCTCTAGAGTTGTAAAAATCCGAGTACCATCTTTTCGTGTGAACTCAAAATCATGTTGCTCTTCTATTCCTTGTTCTCTACGTTCTAATTTTTTTTTGGCTTTTTTCACACCCTGTTCATCCATGAACGAAAAGAGGTGTTGGCCAATCATCTCCTCTTCGGTATATCCCAATATTTTAGACATACTAGGATTCACAAAGGTCGTATACGCATCTTGATCAATGACCCAGATTCCTTCTCTTAAAGTAGTAATTAAATTATGGTATTTCTTTTCACTTTTATGGAGCGCTTCTTCTGCTTTCTTTTGTGGTGTTATGTCGGTCCAATATCCAACTATCTCCACAGGATTTCCTTGTTCATCCTGAATAACGTTAGCTTCTTCGTGCATCCATCGATAGGTGCCACCTTTATGTCGGAAGCGATATACCTCATTGAAATAGCCTGTTTCATTTATGCGACTAAATTTGTCCGTTACTTGCTGTCTGTCTTCTGGATGTAAGTTTTCCACCCAAAAATTAGGTTTTCCCACAAAATCCTGGGTTTCGTAACCAGTAATTTTTTTTACATTTTCACTCATGTAAATTGTTTGATATTCCACCCGAGGTTCACAGGCATAGATCATTGCAGGATTTGAAGTGAGAAGGTACTCGAGTCGTGTTTTGGCTTTCAAAAGGTCGTTCTCTGCTTGTTTTCGTTCGGTTATATCATGAGCAACCCCGAAAAAGCCAATAATTTTTTCATTTTCAAATTGAGGAGTCACCGCCCCCTCAACGACTAAAGGTTGTCCAGATTTAGTTTTAATTCGGACTTCAAAGGTTTCAGGTTGTAGTGCTAATGGATAAGCCTCGAATCTTTCTATTAATACATGAAGGTCATCAGGATGAACAAGCCTCATAAACGGGGTATTAATAAACTCCTCTCGGCCCCAATCAGTTATTTTCTCAAAAGCGGGATTTATCGAGGAAATGATACCTTCAGGTGTGAGCATGAATATGATTTCATTTAAGTTATCAACGAGCTGCCGATATTTGGCCTCACTCTTATGTAATTCTTCATCAGCTTCAATTCGTTCGGAGAAATTTTCAATTTGTCTTGCTAATGCATAGATTAAATCTCTTTCTTCTTTAAGGAAGGGGCCTTCAAAAATTATTGGCATCTCCTTCAGGTAACCAACTTCTATTTTTCCCTTTCTTTCCCCCGAGACAATTATATCCGTAGCTTGGAACCAAGGGGTTTTCTGGTAATTTTTAGTTTTGAAAATCTTGTCTTTAAACTCAATTTTTGAATAAGTAATTTCTGGGTATTGCCAAGCATGAGAAATTAATTCCAAAATTTGTTGTAGTATCGTCTCTAAAGGTCTACGAGGATCTGATGTCAATTGGGAGACGCCAAAAAGGCAATTTATCTCCTTGACACGCTCCTTTAAATCATGAGTCTTCTGCTTCAACAATTCCTCTGCATGTTTGCGTGCAGTGATGTCCCGAAAAATCCCATCTACTCGAATGATTTCATCTTTTTTATCTTTGTGAGCAAAAAGACTTGCTAGGGCATAGATATACGTTCCATCTTTTTTCTTACCTTGTATTTCCAAAGTGTCAATAAATCCCTCCATTTTTAATTTCCTGTACACTTCTATTCGTTGTGCTTGATCCTCATAAAATTCATTCATATTAGCTCCTTTCAATTCTTCTGGGCTTTTGTATCCTAAAATGTCTGCAGCAGCGGGATTTGCATCCAAGATTTTTCCCTCGGAATCAGATGTAATTATGCCTTCCTTGGTTGTCTCAAAGAGTAATCGATACTTCTTTTCACTCTCGCTCAATGCTATTTCTGCCTTTTTACGTTCGATAGCGTATGCTACTGACCGAATCAACAATAATCTCTCAAAATCTCCTTTTACTAAATAATCTTGGGCCCCCCTTCGAACTGCTGAAATACCAAGGTCTTCATCACCCAATCCTGTCAAAATGACAACTGGTATGTCGGCATTGCAGTCAATGATATCATCGAGGGCCTCTAACTTTCCTGCATCAGGGAGAAACAAGTCTAACAGGACAGCATCGAAGGGTTCATCATTTAACAGTTGTAATGCAGATTTTAACCTATCTGCGTCCTTCAGTTCGAACTTAGTCAGCTTTGAATGATCCATAAACTCGTGAATGAGTTTCCTGTCGATAAGATTATCTTCAACAAGCAATATCTTGTATTTATCTCTATCTGGGAGAGTTGTCATTACTATACCCAATTTAACTTCTTTATGAACCAGTTTTCTTCGTTCAACTGATTCCGTTACTATATTCTGATCATTAGAAAACCAGTAAGTTTTTTCCTTGTTTCATAAGTATTGAAGGATTGAATACACTGGATTAACCCTGATTCTCTTGGAAATCTCTGAAAAAGCATTCGTTACAATGGTTTGTTGAAATCAATAAGCAGTGAATATATCAAATTCTAACATCTATTTCACACTTTGATCCTTAATAAATCTTATAGAATTGTGAAAACAAATTTACTGGTCTTTTTCAGTAAAAGACACTAGATTTCAGCTTGTGTCTATAATTAAGTTAAAATTGTATTACTGTAATTAACAATCATAATATTGACAGATTTCCCCTAGCTCTTTGGTATAGGAGATCTTAATTAAAGAAAAGCTAACACATTCCTGTGGAATCTTCATACTAGACTATAACAATTGAAGATTCTACAATCCTTCTAATGAAATTAAGTTATCTGATGCCACAACGGAAAGCTTATACCGTTTTTTAATCAGATTTGCTTTCAACAGAATTTCCTTGTCGTTTGTAACAAAATAATCGACATCTTTACCTATCCGATTCTGTATTGATATTACATTTGCAAGATGGAGATTATCAAGAGTCCTTAACCCAATTTTTTTTGCAACATCTATACATAACCAATGGGAGGAAGAAATGTTGATAATCTTATCCTGAATGTCTATCTTGTAAACTGACAAGTCATCAATTATTTGCAGATTTTTTATCAATACAATTCTCTTTAGGAATTCTATTGCTAAGAAGCTTTCTCTTGGATCTGCTATCGAGAATTTTTTCTTTTGCCTTTCGACAACTGAAGCTACCTCAGCTAATCCAAGTCCAGAAAAAATTGCGTGGATCTCATTTTCTTCAATAGCTTTCCGAATTTTAAAACATGATTGAAAGAGGGGATCCAAGGGTGCCCATAAAGTCAAAAGGATATTTGTATCTAGATAAAGTTGTTTCATCTGTCTCTTCCTTCAGCTATGACTTCCGACACAGTGCTTGGAAACAACTTTTTTCCAAATTCTAACAATTCCTCATCTGATAATCGGAATTTTCGATTCAATTCTTTTTGTAAAGGTGTTATTAGTTGTTCTTCAATCAGTTCGTTGATTTTTTCAGAGACTATACTCCTTACAGCCTCACTTCTATTAGAAAATAGGCCCATTTCAATTAATTTATCTAATAGTAACAGGTCTTTCTGTTTTAATCTTGAAGTAACGGTTTCATCCATATTGTTCACATTAGGTACATCTAAACATATGTTTTAATAAACATTTGTATACACTTTCCTGAAATTAGCTATTTTTAAAAAAAGATCAAAATTCTCGTAAATATTTGGAAGAATCAGTTCTTGATGATATTGATGACTTGTATCCATCAAATTAGGTCCAAATGTAGTATTAATTGATTTTCCCTCTATCCCTTGGGCAACGTAAAGTAAAATGTACTCCCTTTTCCCACACTGGATTCGAGCCAAACCTCCCCCCCATTCAGTTCTACAATCTTTTTTACAATTGCCAATCCGATTCCAGTGTTCTTGGTTTCATCCCACGAACTGAGAGTTTGAAACATTTGAAAAATTCTCTCGAAATGACTTTCTTCAATTCCAGGGCCAGTATCTGCCACACTGAACTGCCAAAGGTTCTTTTTTTCCTCGCAATTAATGTCGACATGACCTTTGGGTTTGTCCATAAATTTAATCGCGTTGTCGATTAAGTTGGAAAATATTTGGGTTATGTGGGTCTGGTCAACAGCTAGAATGGGTAATTCAGCCTGAATGTTAACTTTAATGTTGTCAGGAGGAGATAATAAGTCAACTATTTCTGAAAGAAGATCGTTCAGATTTATTCTCATGATTTCTTTATAAAAGCGATCAATTTTCGAGTATCGATATATTCCATCAATTAATGCATCCATGTGAATTGTTTGTTTAATCAGAGAAACTAAATGGTCTTTCCCCCCTTCGTTAAGATCGTCTGCATAGTCTCTTAACAACCAACCTGCAAGCGTTTTTAGATTACGTAACGGTGTTTTAAGGTCGTGAGCAACAATAGAAGCAAAATCTTGTAATTCCTTATTTACGATTTGTAGATTTTGTTCTGCTTGTTTTTGTTCAGTAATATCACTCCAATAACCAATCCTATCAAGAATCTTTCCATGTTCATCGAGGATCAGCCTTACTTCCTCGTACATCCAGCGATAGCTTCCATTCTTATGTTGGAATCGATATATAGAAACGAACTTGCTTTGTTTTGATATATTATTCAGAGCTGCAATAGTTCGTTCCCTATCGTCAGGATGAATTTTATTATCCATAAAAGTAGGGTCTGCTAAATACTCCTGAGATTCATATCCAGTCAATTCTTTGACGTTCTCGCTTATGAAGGTGACTCCATAAGGAGCTTTGAGTTCACAGGTATAGATTACTGCTGGACTAGACTTTAGTAAATACTCTAGCCTAATTTTGGTTTCAATAAGCTTCCTCTCAATTTGCTTTTGTTCAGAGATGTCAGTAAAAACCGATAGAACGCCACTAAATTCGCCGGATTCAGAAAAAATGGGAGTAGCTGAGACAATAACTGGTTTAAGGGTGCTATCCTTTACCTGAAGATCAATTTCGTATTTGCTGCTGATGCCCTTGGATCGTTTTTTTGATTCGATTTTGGCTTTATCAATAGCTTCTGGTGGTACAATATAAGTCCAGTGTTTTCCCAATAACTCATTTTCCGTGTAACCCAGTAAATCAGTAGTTTTCTGGTTCACAAAGGAGATTACACCTTCTCTATCTTCTAAAAGCACCCCCTCTTCAAGCTTTTCCACCAGCATTTGGTATTTCTCTCTTTCCTCCTGTAACTCTTTCTGGACTTGCGTACGTTCAGTGATTTCGTAAATTGTTCCTTGAACAAAGATAGGTTTGCCAGAATCATCACAGATATTTTGAATGAGTTCATAAACCCATATTATCTGGCCATCTTTACGTATAATGCGATATTCCCTTCCAGCTGAGTAGTTTGGGGTTGATCTTATTAGTTTGGCTTCTTCTAGAAGCGTGGGCAAGTCCTCCTTATGAATAACTTGATCCCATCTTGGCTTACCAGCGATAAATTCATCCTCTCTATATCCAGTGAGCTCCTCAACAAGACCATGTAAGAAAATTGGTGTAAAATCCATCTTACCACGATAAGCTATACCTAGGAAGTTCTGCACGAAAGAGCGGTACCTCTCCTCACTCTCCTGTAACTCATTCTGGATTTTCTTAATTTGTTTTATGTCTCGTAATGCTGATCTGCTATAAAGGATGTCCCCCTGTTCATCACGGACAGCTGATACATTTAAACTTACATTAACTTTGCCACCATCTTTTCGTTTCAGTTGTAACTCAGAATCATGAACTTCACCCGTCTTTGTAAAGATTTGAAGTGTTTTTTTCACATCTTCCATACAATCAGGATGATATATCTCAAAAACGGATTTACCAATTATCTCTTCTTTTGTGTAACCTAGATATGTTGCTAATGTTTGATTGCATCGAATAATTGTTGTTGTCCTTGGGTCTACTGAGGCGTACATATCTGGCGCGTTCTCGTAGAGATCTTGATACAATTCTTTTGATGTTTTTAGGGCTTCTTCCACCTGCTTGTGTTCAGTGATGTCTTCTCCTGAGCTAAGGGTTCCAATAATATTTCCCTCATCGTCTTTTAGTATATTGTTATGCCAAACAATAATCCTTTCTTCACCACTTTTAACAACGACTGGATTTTCAAAATACTCAACAGGTTCAATCTCACCCGCTAATAATTTATTGTAGACTGTTTTAACCTCCTCCTGTATCCTTTTAGGGAAAAAAGTGTCGAACCAGTTTTTCCCCAGAATATCTTTTTCTTCGTAACCTAATATTTCACACCCTTTTTTATTGACGAGAGAAATACATTGGTTTACGTCTATTGCGATCATGATGACTCCAGCGATGTCAAGATATTTCTTAGCTAAATCCCGTTCTTTTCGTAGTGTCTCCACAAGGTTCTCAGTGTACTCTCGAGCTGCCTGTATAGCTTGATCGGTGTTCTTTTCTTCAAGTTCAAAGTTTTTCAAAGCCAACGCAATGTCTTGGGCAAGTTCCAGAAATAATGATTGCTCTTCCTCATCCTCAGCGAAGTTGAGGGGGGAAGAAACAGACAGTATACCATAAATCCGTTCTTCGTACGCCAATCGAATTGCCATACTCGAGTTCTCCTCATAACGAATACGAAGAGGACAATCAATGCAGCTAGCAGAGGGGTTGTCAATGATTATAATGTTTGATTGGGTCAATACATTCTGAATACAGCTTGGCCACTCCCCTTGCTCCATTTGTTTGCTTAGTTGAGAGAAATCTTTACCTAAACCTGCTTCAATAGAAAATTCTAGGCCTCCAAGCATATCCAGCAAAGCGATCCAGGCGTGAGTGTAATCGCGATTCTCAATAAGAATCTTACAGATGTCACTTAGCAACTTATTGCGATTTTTTTCCTTGACTATGAGTTGGTTGATGCTCCGTATCGTTTTAAGAACCAAATTGAGGTGATGAATCTTCACTTCTGCTTGCTTTCTATCAGTGATGTCACGAACCACGGCCATGGGACAAGTTTTTCCTCGCCACGTTATTGTAGTAGTAATCATTTCCACAAATACCTCGCTGCCATCTTTTCGGACAAAAATCCGTTCATAACGTCTTTTATGAGGTTTTCCTGCAAGCCTTTGTTCCATTCTTTCCTTATATTTCTCAATATCCTCTGGACGTGTTATATCCCAACCAGTCATGGACAATAATTCATCTTTGTTATAACCTGTTATCTCCGAAAATACTTTATTTACATAAATATGTTGTATGTTTTCATCAACAATTACAATACCATCAGGAGAGTTCTCAGATAAGTCCAGGAAGTTTTGTTTACTCTCCTCTAGAGCATCTTGAGTTCGTTTGTGATCCACTTCTTCTTGAATGGCATGAATTAACTCGTTAAATTGACTTTTTGTATCTAATCCCTTCTTGATGTAACGATTTGCGCCTAAGTTCAGTGCTTGACTAGCTATTTCCTCTCCCCCTAGTCCTGTGAACATTATAAATGGGATCGTGACATTTTTATTCCTCAATTGTTTGAGAAGCTGGAGGCCATCCGTTGAGGGCATTCTATAATCTGCGACAATTACATCATACATTTTCTCTTCTAATTGTCTGAATACTTGTTCAGGATTGATGAGGGAATCTACTTTTATTTTTCCTTTAGTATTCTCCTCCAAATAGATTTTTGTAGCTTTTAAAAAAATGTCTTCATCATCTACATGAAGAACAGATATATTATCTGCGAACCCATTATCGATTACCTGAGCAGCTATATTACTCGTATTAGAAGAGGATCTTCCTTTCATGGTTTCCACAGGAATTTTTCTGTTACTGTCATCTAGGATCAAAGGTGGTATTTAAGATTTCTCAAAATCAACTGATTGAAAACAGGAGAATGTTGTAGGATAACTATTGAGAATTTACAAATCGTAGAATGGTTAATCAACTATCAAATTCAAAAAGAAACGGTCCCTTCATTCATTCTTGCGCTGTTGTTCCATTTTCAAAGCAAGAACTAATTCCGAAATACAATTTTCAATTGGTAGTTTTTTTTTCTTCTTCCTACTTCTGTGTAAGATTTCCATTCTTTGCAGTGTTAATCTCTGTTATGTTGTTGAACTTTTAATTATCTTAAGAGTTTTCCAAAAAAAAGGTAAAACTATGAAAAAATTCTCCGTAAGTATACATTAACGTTCGTATGCATTTGGTGTGTTAATTTGATTTGATTACAATTTTATATGATGACTGGTACGGGTTTACTATTAGCCAAATATTTAACTAACATGGTGATGATAAATTGAAAATCATGAAGTTAATTTGTATTGTAATTCTTCTAGCAAGCATTTTACAGGTATTCAACGATTTCTATGTCCCTCAAAAAGCCAGTGCTATATTAGGTGACGATTTTTTCGAAGACTTTGAAGGATCTGTTTTTCCTTCATGGACTGCAACAGGTTTATGGCATATTGAAGCTCTGGATTTCTCAGGAAACTTGGGCTTCTATTGGTGAAGAAAAGAGAATGGACTTTTATATCGATTCCCATTTCTATCGGGACATGTATATCTCAATTAATGTCACTATGGCAGGACCCAGTGGTAATCAAACGCTATATTACATTGAGACAGTCTTTATACCTACATTTGGACAATGGCAGTTTAATATTAACCATACATTTACCGAAGCTGGACATTATGATGTCAATTTCACCCTAATTGATGATACTGAGAAAGTCTGGTGGACTTCATGCTGGTGGGACATCGCAGAACCCCCTGGAACAGGTTTTTATTTTTGGATATACCAGGACAATTACGCGTTTGTAGGTGAAGAAAGATGGATGAATTTCTCAATCTATTCAAACTTTAGTCATTCAATGTATGTTTCAATTAATGTCACTCTCGATTACCCAAGTGGTACCGACTTCATCCTGTACTCCAATGATGCAGTCTTTATTCCATCATATACTTTCTGGAACATTTCCTTAAGCTATACTTTCCAACAATCAGGTTATTACTATGTAGATCTAATTTTAATTGATGATGTGCATATGGAATGGTATACTTCATGTTGGTGGCAAATCTCAGAGAAAATGCCCGAATATTTTGATCTCTGGATTTACCAAGACAATTATGCTTCAATCGGAGAACAACGATGGATGAATTTTTACATAGATTCAGAATTCTCACACGACATGAATATTTCAATAGAGATAATTCTTGCTGGACCAATTGGTAATGAAACCTTATACTACAACACATCAGTGTTTATGCCACCATACGGGCACTGGAGTCTTTACATTGATTATAATTTTACGAATGTTGGTTATTATAAGGTCTACTTCATCATTCTCGACGATATTTTAGCAAAGTGGGTCGCAGAGTGTTTCTGGGAGATTTCTGATGTTTCAACTACAACTTCAGCTCCTCCGTACATATCAAATACTACCCCAAGTACTATTCCCAGTAATTACACTTCAATCCCAGAGAATTCTTCTGCTCTTTCGACTGAATCTACTGCACCAACACTCGCAGTTACCCCGAGTTTCGAAGCCATTCTGACTGTATTTACAATTATTCTAGTCCTTATTAAACGCAAGCGTTGCCAATGATGTGACAGATCTTCTTTCACTTTAATAATAGTAGTAGTAATATAAGATTATCTAGTCAATATTAATTGAATGGATACTCTCTCAAAAAGTTGAGAGGTTTTGGAATCAAACAGATGTTTCCTATAATTAAAAGGAGCACTAATCCTAGCTACTCATAACACTAGTCTTTCTTTATGATTTTGATGAAGTTCTGCTCTCGCGCTTCTTAAATGCTTCAGCTAATTCCGCTCTCCAACCTGTAAGTTTATTCTTTTTAATTTTATGATCAATTCGTTCGATGTGCTCTAGTCCATTAATTCCTAGCTTTACTGCTTCTTTTAGGTCAAGTAACAAATCTTCCTGTTGGTTTGATGAAGAACCATTTGAAATCTCGTTTACTTCTGGAGATGTTAAATGACTTAATCCTTTTTGTAACACTTGAGAAAGTTCTAATTGTAAGTCATTTAGACGAGGATCAAATTGTCTCTGTACAGGGCTAAATGCACCATTTGTAGCTAGGTGCGTTTCAGCAAAAGTTATATTTTTCTTTGTCCTTGATAATACTGAATCAAATTCTGCAAAGAATTCATTTAACTCAGGTTTCTCTCTTTGCTTCTTTGCTAAGATACGAACTGTTTCAAAATCTGTTTTAATAGAAGAAGTAATATTAATAATTTGATCTTCTGGATTCGAATAAGAAAAATCTGGACACTGGGTTCGAATGATGTGGATTATATCTAACCAATTTTTTAATGATTTTTCTCCAATTTGAGTTTCTCTACTTATTTCATCAATCTTTATTGATCCTGTATTATTATTAATATAATTAATGATATTTTTAACGATTTCGTTGTTTGATCGCCTCTTAGAACCTCTCAAATAAACAAACCATCCACTAAGATCTATTAAACCTATCAGAGCTCAACTTTATTTGTAGACATGATAGAATCTGGTAGACTTCTAATTTTTATATCTAACTTCTCGAAATCTGATGCACGAAATTGTACACATTTCTCTGGTTGTCCATATTCCTCTTGATTCATTAAATCGGTTCCCTCGTATGTTCGTTTATGTATCCATATTTGTTTTATGATTTTAATTGTTGATTCGACTTGTTGATTTATTTCGGTTTCTTTTTGTGAAACACCCGCAGATAAAGAACTCTCGGATACTCCATTGTGAGATTTCGCAATTGTAGGACTTTCGGAATCGATATGGAATTCATAACCTTTACCTACCCGTTGATTTAAACTTTCAATCCAAAGCCCCCTTTTCTGAATAAACATCAACTTACTTTGTAATTTAGTACGAATAATATTCTTGGTAGATGAAGGGTAGGTAAGACGCATGTACTGTGACTCTTCATCAATATAAAGTACTATATCAACAGATGAAGGTTTTTCTTTTTCATCTAGCAGGATAAATTCATCATTCCAAACGAATGTATAAACAGTAGGTTTAATTACCATTTTTATAAGGCCTCAGTGATTTTTATATCTCATATTATCTTCAGCAGGATACTGATGGATCTGAATCATGATTTCTTCATCTAATCATTTATTAGCTCTCTGTTTCTTAACCCACTTGGTTGGATTTTTGATAACCACTGGTTTGGCACCAGCTCCTCGTTTTACTGAAAAATTTTCGATCTTTAAAACCGTGACAAGCTCTCTGACTCTATTTCTAATTGTTACAGGCGTGGTTCGGGAGAGTTCCGCAATGTTTTGCTGCGTTCGTCGTTCTCCTGTTAGTACTGTTGCGATATAGATAGTTGAGGCAGCCAGGGTCATTGGTGCTTTCCCGATTGTTACTCTCTTTTCTTTGGCTTTTCTTAAAACTTCTATAGCCACTTTACGAGAGTACATTGTTAGGCCCAACTTTTCACCTAAACTATCAATCATTGTTTCGGGGTCTGGACAAATACCATTGATTGTAATATAACGCAGAAAAACACGAATATTGCGTCCCAAATCCTTAGAAGAAAGGCCTGCGACCTCCGCTATATCCTTAATAGTAAGGGGAATCTTTTTTTTCCGACACGCGAGATATAAGGCAGCACTCATCATTCCAATAACTGACCGTCCTTTGATTAAATTTTTATTGAGAGCCAGACGGTACAGATATGCCGCTGTCTCACACACATCACTTGCGAGATTTAGATGAGATTTTATTCGTTTTAATTCTATTAAGGCACTTCTTAAATTACGGATCAAATTATTATGAATTTGTTCATCTACATGTGCCAACCGATTGTATTTTACTTGAGCGGTGTGATCAAGAGCTCTACCATAAGAGTCTCTTCGTTTGTCTCCAAGAACCGTTTGAGATATGTCTTTTTCTAGGGGCGAGGGCGAAAATCCAGCTCGTGATTTCAGCTTTTCTTCTTCAGCAGAATAAGCTCGCCACTCTGGAGTTTGACTGTACATCCTGCTCTTTGACACTAAGCCACAATTTTTGCAGACAATTTCTCCCCGAGGCTCATCAAAAAGCATTGCAGGAGTCCCACATTCACAGCACCAATCAGAAGATGCGTGATAGGCTTTCAATTATTTTGTCTCCATGTTGTTCATCCTTTAGGTAGCTTTTTCGTTAAGCGCCACTATAATAGACCCATTCCACCGTTTGACTTTGAACTCATCTTTATAGATCCAGCCACATTTAATACACTTTGAATTGGTAATTGTATAGACTAACATTCCTTTACAATTCGGACATCTTCCGGATCTAATGTTCTTTTTCAAGAAACAACCCTTCTAGGGTATAAAGATAGTTTTCATGATAGATGCTCTTTTAATTTTAATTAAGAGTTTGTCAAAAAGAGTGGAAAGTATTGTAAAGGCAACCTTATTTAGAGACAATAATAGTTAGAGAGTTTTTAACAAAATTATCTTTTTATTCTTGCAAATAAACTCATATAAAACCTTTACTGATCCATTGAGAGCCTTTTCTGGTATATAAACTACAAGAAAAATACTCCAGGACAGCTTATGCCTCTGATTTACTTTTGTAAATACACTCTGCTTAATTGACGGGGAATTTGTTCATAATAATCGGAAAAAACAATTGGAAAAAGAACATTAATTGCTGATTGGGTAACCCAACCACGACCATTAAAGTACGCTGCGAAATAATGCAAATAATGGGAGATCAACGAAAATCCCTTTATGTTTGACAGAAAGCGATCATGAGGAACTTTAATACTTACTTGTACGGAAATAGGATTGATGATTTCCATTTCAACTGTTACAGATTCTGCTTCTAACCAGGTGAGTAATGTCGTGAAAAAACGAGTAAGAAAATGAAAGTTTCCCCAAATATTGGGATCGAAATGTCCCAATATAATTGCTTCAACGGAAGATGCTAAACGAAATCTTACTTTTGATATCGTTGGAGAATGAGAAAGGCCATCTGTTAAAACCTTAGTTAAAGAGGTAGGATAAAATGATAGGGTAGAAGTCACTAACTGAATGAAATCAGAAGCCACGAGAGTTGATACTCTCTGGCGATGCTTTGATCGTAATAACTTTTGTAGCAATAAAGGAGCCATATGGTCGTTTTCTGTCAAGACATGCGTTCCTAAATCAATAGCCAATGATACAGTTCGCAGCTCATGAATCAGAGCATCAACACAAGAGTCTCTAAAATAAAATGAATCCTTTTCCTTGAATTGGTAAATCTCAAAGTTGCCACGATTGTGAATGATTGGTTTTAACGCTTGGAGAGCTAATATGGGAATAGATGAAGGGATAGTTGAAGGATGAAACCCACTAAGCCGTGCAAAAGTTTGTGTAAAAAACAATATTCCCTGGTCATAAGAGGAGAGAATGATGAACGGATTAAATGGTTGTATTCCTATTTGATTCGAGATTGATGATTGATTTTCCAAGATTGATCTCTCCAATTAATTATAATTCCTAGATTTCAATTAGTGGCCCTCTTTTTAGTTGTCACATCACTGAATTGCATTGTAACGAATTGTTTCAGTTCATCAAAGAAAGCTGGATCAGATTGACACGAAAGTTCTATAAATCTTCTTACACCTCGAAATCGAACCATGTAGAAATCTAATTGAGTTAACTCATTTAACGTAGACAAGAAAAATGCTAAAGTTTCTTTCTTAATATTATCTTTGATTAAAAGATTGATACAATCATCTGAAACAATAAAATCATCGAAAATAAAGATAGAGAGGAGAAAAAACGTTAAGATTTTTTGAGAGGGTTGTTGAATAACCATGTTGAGAACCCAAAAAAAAGAAATAGAGGGGAGGTTGATTACCAACCTCCGGGTGGAGGATCAGGAGGAGCTCCAACAGAGGTCAATGTCATTATTAACGCTAATGTTATTGCGAATAATGCAATCTTCAAGACTATAACTTTTGATGGTCTTTTTAAAATTGATTTTACTTGGAACATGTTTTTACCTCACCCAGAGGTAAAACACAGCAACCTAAAAGAGCTTCCACCCGTTTTGTTATCACTTTTTTACGAAAAATGATAAAAAAATGGAATTACTTTCAAGTAAGGTTTTTGAGAAAAGAATTATTCAAAATAAAACCTCTGTTATTATCCCAATTTTTACTATCGAAACAAAATAGTGTGGCTAAACAGCAGTTTCCAGAGAGGAAATAGTTTAGATAAGAAGATTATTAATTCTAGATATAAGTTTTCGATAAATCAATCTTCCATGTTAAAAAACGTTCATGTGATAATCCGATGTGTGTTGAAAAACCATAATTAGATAATAAACTAAATTTCATAAGAAAATCTTGAACCCACGAGGCAGGTAAATAGATTAATCCAGTTATAATGGGTTTTGTTTCTCTAGTTGAATCTCCTGAGTCATAGAATAGCCAAGAGAAAGGGAAAATTTTGAGATGTTCAATTATACACTCTACATTTGAAGCTTGATCTATAGGATTATCTCCGATGATCGAAATCCACAGTTTTATGTCAAAGCCAAGGTTGACAACATATGCAAAACGTTTTACTAAACGTAAATTCTTGATTTTATCCCAGGAATTTCTAACTGATTTTTCATTTATCCCACTCATTTTTGCGACTTCAACATTTGATAATCCCCAATATTTTCCAAAGAGACTAAGAATGTTTATATCAATAAAAGAAAGTCGAGTTAAGTCATATTGAGGGGTCAAATCAAATGTGAATCCATTATTGGAATTTGCTATAATTAATTCATCATCCCAATTCATGACTGATAAAATTGGTGGTAGAATCTTCCATCTGGACTTAACTGACGGAGTTAAAGATGTTAGATTGGCACCAATATAGGAATTTGAAAGATTTTGCCATAGAACGGTACCTGGTTGGTTTTTGACTTCGTCATATATTTCCGATTTGAAATAAGGAATTTGGTAAATTGCCAACCAATACTTATTATTAGATAGTTTATTGGAACTTTCAACACCGACATTATAGGGGATACTAATAAGGTTGTAATCGCTTTTGGTCCGTTGATTTCTTCTACTTATTGATATGAACGTTTCATATCCGATCTTGGCCATGTCGATCATATAAAGGTAATAGAGGACATATGATTCCTCTAACCGTCTAGTTCTTCTCCGATAAGTTTGAGGATCACAATAGCAAAACTTTGCCAAGTCTTCAATTTTTGGTACTTTACCTAAAGAACCAGAAAATTTGTTGGACGATAATACCTGCAAAATTTGAACATCGCTTTTATTCAATGGGAGGTTGATCTCTCTGGTTGTCCTCTCAAAGTAGAAAAGAAATTCGGAAAGAGTTTTAATCCTTTGTAAGTAGTGCATTTCTCTCTCGTCTGATCTTAAGGATTCAAATACGAGTACTTTATGAGGAACATACATAACATGTCCAGAAGGAGTTGTTAATTCAAAAGAATAATATTCCCCCAAGCTCTCAGGATTTGTTTTGATGGCCTCCATATAATCCCCCCATTTTTCAATAAATGGTTTAGTGTAGTCTTCAAACAACGATTGGCATACTTGTCTTATTTTGTCAATCTTTTTGACCCTATGGTTTTTTATCACTTTCCAATATGCAATAAAGTCCTTGAGGAACAGGGTTTCTTTTTCAACCAATTCTACTTCTTGTTTAGAAGTACCTAAATTAGCTTTTAGCTCCAAAAGTCCATTCTCCTCTTTTATTATAACTTCCCTTACGATCAGGATACTTAGAGGGGTTTTAGAGTAAATTGACTTTAATATGCAAACAGAGCTTATTAAACATTTCACAATTTAAAAATGGCACAGAAATTTTCTGTTAAATTATGAGAATGATAATAATTTGACCTGTTAATGTGAGAGAATCTTATGTTAAAAAGGGTTATTTAAAATAACATAATAGAGTTTTATGAAAAACCTTCTTCTTCCTATAATTTATTATTTAAATCTAGAAAAATTAACAACTTTATCATCTAAAAATGTTCTTTACCATTTTTCTATCAATTTTGGTACAAAATTGGTACCTTGACCTATGACGTAGTTTTGAAATTCTAGACTTATCAAATTTAAAGTACTGAAAAATTACTATTACTTGAACTAAACAAATTCGGTAGGAATGCGGAATGGTACAAGCTTGATAGAAGACAGAAAGAGCCGTGAGGAAGATTAAATATACCAAACATCTAGTAAATTCAGATTTCGCATTTAAATTAAAGTAATTTTGTGAGAAAAGTGTTGAATCATCCTCAGAAGGCTTAATTGCTGAGATTTACCTCTCACATTTAGAACCAGAATTAGAAAATCCTTTTTACTAAATTTAGGTAAAAGAATATTTTTATAATTACTTCCAATAGAATCACTTGTTTTATTGTAAATATTATTACTCTATCCATTAGTTAAGATAATTGAAAACTGATAGAAAGGTTATGAATGAAGATGTCTTCATCCTTGACAATCTGTACTAAATGTAAAATTCCCCCGCAAATAACATCCGAGGTTATCCAGAATACTTGGGAGTACTTGTTAAGCCAATCTTACTCTGATACTGAAACAAGCACGGAAACCAATGAACAACAGATCTTTATACGAAAAAATGATTGTATCTTTAGTCTAACTGTGCAATTATGGCCATTGATTGCTACAGAACAATGGACAACTCCATTTGGCTCTCATTCAATTACTTTTAGTACCAATCGGGAGGTCTTTGAATCTTTAGATAAATGGTATAGAATTCTCAAACAGAATGACAAAATCCTCATTCTTGATG
>JAEOTY010000345.1 GCA_016839625.1 Candidatus Hodarchaeota archaeon | reverse complement strand
GTTACTGAATTATCTAAACTTGGATATAAATAACTGAGAACATTTTGAATTGTATCCAACCCCATCAAATCTACCATCTCAAACACCTTCATCACAGGGAGCCGTAAACCTAAACCATAACGAACTGTGGTTTCTAAATCTGTAACATCCATCACTTCTTCGTCTACTAAGTACATTAGCTCTCGAAATAATGCGGCTTGTAATCGATTATGAACATACCCAGGAAGGTCTTTCTTAACTAACACGGGGCGCTTATTAACATTAATAAGAGTTTTAATAATGGTTTGAACGGTACTATCCGAAGTGTCTTGACCTTTAACAACTTCTACGAGTGGCATAAGAATGGGTGGATTCATAAAGTGTGTACCAATACATAGGTCAGATCGTTTCGTCACACGTGCAATCTTTGAAATACTAAGACCAGATGAGTTGGTGGCTAATATTGTTGAAGATGGTGTAATTTCATCCAATTTTTTGAAGATTTTTTGTTTTAAATCGATTTTTTCTGGAACAGCTTCAATGATAAGATGAGAATCAGCAATAGAATCGATACTAGTATCTAATTGGATCCGTTTGCGAGCTAACGCCAGATCATCCGTACTAAACAATCCAGTACTCTCAACTTTGGCGAAATCGTTCTGCATACGGAGCTTAGCGCTCTCTAACTGGTCATTAGAAATGTCATAGATAATAATCTCAAAGTTATTCGCTGCCCCAAAAATTGCGAACAATTCAGCAATTCCAGGACCCATGACTCCTGCACCTAGAATACCTATTCTTTGTATTTCAGTCAAGTCTATTACTTCCACCTACTAGATTTGATAATGGGAATTCCCTTGAACTTCAGAGATGAAATCTTTAACTAACTTTTCAGGTGAATAAACTGGTTTGAAGTTTAAATCCTTCCGAACCAATCTATCATCACCTTCCATCATAGATAAGAATCTTAACAGGAACGATAACTCAGGATCAGGCTCATATTCAATATTTGCATCAGGAATTTCGTGTTGGACTAGACCAGCTAATTCTTTGGCTGAAATCCAAAACCCATCAAGATTGTATACCTGTTCGCTATTGTTTTCTTGCTTAAGTAAGCTTCCCAACAGAGCTGTTGCATCTTTGATATATAATATGGGAATAGTGATTTCTGGTTCTACATTACAGACCGCTTTCAACCCTTGGGCTGGATACTGTACAATATTATTAGCATAAATTGTCATTCCTGCACCCGTTCTTCCTGGCCCTACTAGAGCAGGAAACCGGAGAGTAACGAAATTAACATTTTTACGACGATTGTAAAACGCTCCCAAAACTTCTGTACATACCTTACCCACTCCGTACATCGTTAACGGTTCCCGATATGTCTTTTCAGTTATTGGAAGATCAATACCAGGGCTGTATATCGCAGCACTACTTGCATAGATAACCTTGGAAACACCGTAGAGGTGCGCACATTCAAGAATATTAAAAGAACCTTGGATATTTACTTTAAAAGCGGCTTCGGTCTGTTCTTCTGTGAATGGGGGCATCAAACTACCGAAGTGAAATATTGTATCTATCTGATTGTTATGTTTGAAGATTGGTACAATTTCTGACCAATTCGAAAGGTCTCCTTGGAAAACCCAGACCTTCCGACTAGTTTCAATATCCTCTATTCTCTTCTTATTGATATAATAATCAAAGAGAATCAGCTCTTCCTTCGTGGTTTCTAATAAATGACGTGCTAAAAACGACCCCATGAATCCTGTACCCCCTGTAATAAGTGTTGCCATAATATCATCCTTTCATTGCCAATAGCTAGGATCTGCTCCTGCAGCTGCTCGCTGATTTAAAACGTTTGTTTCAAATTCGTCAATCCGAACATCTACTAATGCCACTTGGCCACTTTGACGAGCACGTTTTATAGCTCCAGAGATATCTTCAGGTCGGGTGACCAATTCTCCTTGAGCACCTAGACTTTCAGCAAATTTAACATAATCAATCTGTTTATTTAAGTCAGTACCAATTCGACGACCCCAGGATAAATCTTGATTATGAGCAATCATTCCCCAAGCAGAGTCATTTTCGATGATAATAACAAGTGGGAGATCATATCGAACAGCAGTGTCAATTTCTGCTCCATTAAACAGAAAACTTCCGTCTCCAGTTAAAACCATTATATTTCGATCAGGTTCAGCGAGTTTAGCTCCAATTCCCATAGGTAATCCCCCACCCAAGTGGCCTGTTGGACCGTGTGACATCATGATTTGTCCAGGATACTTGGATTTCAGAATTAATAATGCCCATACAGTGGTATCCCCACCATCTAAAAATAATCGAGTATCGGTATCTAAGAACGGTTGAATCTCTTTTGTAAGCCGTTGCGGCTTGATTGGAATTTCATCTGAATCAATTGGCCCCACTAAGATGGATTCTAAATCCACACGCTCCTGTTTTACCGATTTACTCCATTCTAAATGTATTTTCTCCTTTGATGCCTCCTTTTTTAAAGCAAGCATCAATTCTTTAAGGAATGGGTTGATAGAGGATGGGATTCCAAGCTCAAAGGGCCGATTCTTTCCAATTACTCTTGGATCAGGATCGACCCATATTACTTTGACATCAGGACCATAGATGTTAGAGTTGGTTCCAAAACCTTGTAGCTCCCCAAAAGTTACTCCTAGTACCAGTAAGACATCAGCTTTTCTTATAAGAATATTTTGGATTGCATTTCCAATTGAGAGAGGATGCAAATCTG
>JAEOTY010000344.1 GCA_016839625.1 Candidatus Hodarchaeota archaeon | reverse complement strand
TCCAAATCTCATTGCTGAAAAATTAAATACGGAACTTAAAGCTAAACTTTAACGAGGGAAAAGAATTGACAATGAATTCTAGTCAATGGTTTGAAATAACGAAAGAAGCTCTCAGGCAAGCAGAAGCTGATTTGGATCCCTCACAAATAGATCTTTTAGTGTTGCTTCATCCCGATTACGAAACACAAATGTTCTCTACTTCAACTAGACAAAAAGAAGTAGAGAACTCGGTTTTACTTGGTCAGGCTTGGAATTCCCTCATCCGTATTCTAACTTTTGAACTCCAATTAGAGGCATGGAATTCTGTTACAGTCAAAGGTCGTAATAAAGCACTGACAATTTACTCCCTTGGATTCGATGTTCTCCTTGTAATTTTGTCTGATGCTGCTACTGATCCTATGGACGTCGTTAAGGTAACTTTAAAATATATCTTTAGCGTCGGGTACGAGAAACAATACGAAACCGTTGGTCTTGTTTCCGCAGAAGGGTTTCCAGTTTGGGTTTCCTCGATGAAAGAAATGGATGACTTTCTCTTTGCAATCTCCATTACCTCGCTTCTCACACTTGTCGAACGAATTGATATGGAGGTATCAGCAGGTGGTGTAACCACCTGTATCCTGCAAGGAACAGAGAATATGCTATTAAATGTTGCTTTTAATCCATCACAGGACCTAGCACTAGCAGTAACCCGACAAGGATCAGATCTTAATGAAATAACTCTTAATTCAGAACTAAATTCTTTATTTCAAAAAATCGTTGATCCCGTTTTATTTAGCGCGATTGTTCCAGAAATCACTGATGAGGATCGGGAGCGAATGTTGGAGGAGATTCGTCAAGCATTCGAGGGTGAGACGACCGAAGAAGAAATTCAAACGCTCAGTGCATTTGATACAGAGATGCTTAAGTCCTTAGAGGATGAGATCAAGACCGTAGCTAAAAAATATGGTGCTAACGAAATATCTGTTGGGTATTTACGAAGGCGAATGAGATTACCAGCTGAAGTCCTTTCTATGGCATTACAATATCTGATAGGTGAGGGATCGATTGAGGGAAGAATTGGAAAAGCCCGTGAATCTGGCCGTGAGATATTAGTTCTCGACCTAAGCGCTGAAATTAGTGAAGAAGAACAAAACCAGATCAAAATGGTTCAAACTCAAATTTACGATCTCTTCACACCTTTAAGTCTCTTTCTATCGCAACTTCCCAAAGTTCAACCACCTAAAGCTGTTGCTCTAGAAGTTATCAGTGATGCCCTTGGAGAGTTCCAAATAATGTTAACTTTAGCGGATACGGATCCTCTTTTCCTGTTAACCAACGATTTACGTACTTTAGGGGGCAATTTAAGAAGTTCAGTGAAAACATTAGCTCTTGTGAAAAAGCAGCTTTCTGAAACAGGTCAAGAAGACGTACTACGAGATGAACTGGAAAGAAGACATTCCAATTTATTAGATAGAATCTCTGAACAACGGTTAACGATTGTAGGAAAAGTAACAAAGTTTCTCGAGAACATACTCAACTCTTATAGATTTCTTACGAGATTACTACCCCCTCCAAGTGAGTTCAAAAGACTCTCGAAGAGCAAAGAACAAGTAGCTATTATCTTCAAGTGTTCTGCCCGGGATTGTAATAAAAATGTTTGTATTCAAGATAACCCATTAACTTGGGTAAAATTGAGCTTGTTTACAATACTTCTAGGCATTCAAGATAACTTCCCTGAGAAATCTCCCCCAGTAGTCACTGATTTAAAAAATACACTGGAGGAGCATCTTCACGACCTTGTTGCTTTAGCTAAGGAAACAGAAAGAAAAGAGAATTCTGAACAAGAATATTATCTCTTTCTTGATAATTTAAACGACCTCATAATCACTAATACTCAAAGAGATGATGCAATCACCATCCTTAAACAAAGTACTATAGATCAAAATAAACAAGACGATTTTTACACACATTTTGTCCAATGTAACTCGTGTAATAAGTGGTTCTGCAAAGATCATATGTTTACTGCTACCAAATGTAGATATTGTTGAACCTTGTTGGAACAACAGAGGATAAATATAATGAAATTGGTTGCAGGAATTGATATTGGTTCATTAACCGCTAAAATTGTAATTCTAGATTCAAGACAAGATGAAAATAAGGCAAAGGTTCAACAAAAGTACTCGTTCATCAAAAGAGTTGGATATAATCCATCGGGGGTAGCTGAAAGACTAGTAAATAATGCAAAAGAAGCTGTTGGGGTGAAAGAATTTGCCTACATTATTTCGACTGGTTATGGGAGAAAATTAGTCCAGATAGCTGATGAAACAATAACTGAGATAACGTGTCACGCCAAAGGCGCTTTTTTCATCAATCCAGCGATCCGGACCATAATTGACATTGGGGGTCAAGATTCTAAAGCGATTTCTATAAATGGAAAAGGTCAAGTCCAGGATTTTGAAATGAACGATAAATGTAGCGCTGGAACTGGACGTTTTTTGGAAGTAATGGCCAATGCTCTCGAGGTAGAATTATCAGATTTTGGTGATCAAGCCCTAATTTCAAAAAATCCCGCTTCGATTTCAAGTACGTGTACGGTATTTGCAGAATCAGAAATAATTTCTAGATTAAACCAAGGAGCTGACCGATTAGATATTATTGCTGGTATTCATAAAACTATAGCTAATAAAATTGCTGCTCTCACTGCCAGGGTTGGTATTCAATCTTCAGTAGCATTGACAGGAGGAGTAGCCTTAAATCTTGGGGTGAAAAAAATGCTCGAAAATCAATTGAATGTACCTATCGAAGTCCCACCAAATCCTCAAATGATAGGAGCATTAGGCGCTGCCTTAATTGCTTCCAATCACATTGACTCCAAATAAAAATATGGGGAATAGAATTTGTCCAGTATATTCAAAGGGTTAACTCTAGGAGAAGTAAAAGAAACGCTTCATCAGATTCGTCCATATGTGTCAAAAACTCCGGTGTTCAGATCTTATTATTTAGAAAAACTCATTGGAAAAGAAATCTATTTCAAGCTTGAACTGCTACAACCAACACGCTCATTCAAAGTCCGGGGTGCGTGCTCCAAGGCTCTTTCATTATCTAAAAAAGAGTTATCACGGGGATTAGTGACAGCATCTGGGGGAAATCACGGATTAGGAGTCTGTTATGCTGGAAAGGAATTAGAGACTAAAGTTACAGTGTATCTCCCGAAAACTACACCAATAGAGAAAGTTGAAAAAATTAAATTCTGGGGAGGAGAAGCAATTTTGTTTGGTGATGCTTGGGATGAAGCTGATGAAAAAGCTCAGGAATATGCCCAAGAGGAAGGATTAACTTATGTTCATCCATTCGATGATTTGCACGTTGTCAGAGGACAGGGAACGATAGCTCTTGAGTTTCTCGACGAAAAACCATATTTAGATGCAATAATAGCTTCAGTAGGAGGAGGAGGATTGATCAGTGGTGTAGGTGTAGTTGCAAGGCAGATGAAACCAGAAATCAAGGTATGGGGAGTAGAAACACTCGGATGTGATGCAGTAACCCAAAGTTTCCGAGCAGGTTATCCGATTACCTTACCAGCTATTACTAGTATTGCCGATACACTTGGAGCTAAGAGAACAACTGAAACTACATTTAGGAGAATTAAGGCAGTGGTAAATGATATGCAAACCGTTACCGATAAAGAAGCATTAGACGCGTTACTACTATTACTTGACAAAGAGAAAATGTTAGTGGAACCAGCAACATCTTGTTCTATTGCGGCGCTTTTACAGAATAAGTTTGATCTGACTGATATAGAAAAAGTTGGAATTATCTTATGTGGAGCTAATGTATCTGTTAGACAGTTGAGAGATTGGAATGTAATTTGAGGTTACTGACAAAATTGCTCTTGTCAATGACCACTGAATGAATTCAGTGGTTTGTAGCTAGCACAACCCCCCGACTCAAGGAGGCAATCGTTTCAGCTAAGGGGAGTACCGCTACATTAGGACTATTGACGGAAGCCCTCCCGATTAAGGCTTTACCAAAATCGGATAGGTTGCGAGCAGCATTAAGATCAGCATGGAGTTTGAAGCAGCATTCACGACAGAAAAAGTGGGGTGGGGAGGGGCGATTAGTCTTAGAAATATAACCACATCGAGAACATCTCTGAGAAGTATGCCGCGGATTGACAAACAGAATGGTCTTCCCAACTTTTTCGGCTCGTTCAATGAGAAATTGTTCGAGTTGATAATACGCCCAGTTACCAAACTGCCTGCGAACCTTTTTTGGTAAGTTTTTCTTCTTCTTGCTGTGCTGCTTGAGACCACGAAGATTTTCTAATACAATACAAGGATAGGGCATGTTACAGATCCATTTAGCTATCTTGCGGTTTCGATCAGTCATAAACCGTCTTTCTCTACCACTAATTCGCTTTAACTTGCGTTTAGCGGATCGAGTGCCTTTTGACTGAAGCTCCTGTCGTAACTGTTGATATCTCCACTTGACCGCAAGGATGTGGTTAGTGGGATAAAAACTGTTATTCGAACAGACGGCTACTCGTTTGATACCCCGGTCAACTCCCAGGAAGGAGGACAGATCTTCCACAGGGACATCAGGTAACTCTATCGTTAAATAAGCGATGATTTTTTTCCTTCTTTTGTTGTAATACAGTGTCAACGAGGTAATTCTCCCCTCAAGGTACTGTTGAAAATATTTAGGGACGATTAATGGAAGTTTCTTCCGACCCACAAGAGTACAGATTGAAATTTTCCCACTTTCTAAAAATGGGGTGAATGTCCGTTGATTATACCGAACACCACTTAAAGGTCTCTTAAGAGGTTTTTTGTGCCTAAATTTCTCCCTTTTGAGCATGTCTGAAGCCATATCTCTAGCGCATTGGACTAGCGAAGATTGTAACTTAGGATACATTTCACGAAGGTCGCGATACGAGAGCTTATGGAGTCTGTTCTTATGATATGTTTTTGATGCCCACCCAATGTCGAGTACACGCTGGACAGCCTTATTATAGACCCTAATGGTTTTTAATAGGTCAGAATCAGCGGGCAGTGGACATTGAATAGTACGTTGCATTGCTGGTTACTAACCAGTCATAGCAGTATTTAACTTTTGATTAGACCTTCTTCCAAGTATTCATTTTTTCTTTTTAGGCCAGCTTGTTCCTTGTTCCACCTCTTCACTCGATTCCCCCTTCTTCCCTAAGAGGACTTGTTTCTATTATTGTAAAAGTTTTCTGTTGCAATTCCTCCTCCGAATGAATTCGGGGGTTTCCTTGCGACTTCCTTATGAAACCTCTTCTCCACGAACTTCTTTTATAGATTTTAGATACCAAGTTTGTAATCTTTTCCATCGAGCAGAGGCTTTGGCTATAATTACTGGAAAGAATAACACTGTCAAAAGAAAGAGGAGATAGATATACAGAGGCAACGGAGATGTAGGTGTCACACCAGTGATTTTTAAGGCATTCCATACTATCACAATGCAACAGATATAGTAGTAAAATTCCAAACAAGTGGTTAAGAAAGCATTTTCATAAATCCCCGACCTTTTTCCTTTCATCGTCCGATGTAAGAAGTAACCCATGGTCTCAAGAAATAACATTATAGCGAAAAAATTGGCACCTATAAATGTTAGAAACAATAAATCAGCTGGGTTATTTATTTGAAAAGTAATTATCCATACAAACAAGCTTAAAACTAAACTAACATAACCAATTATGATCATAAATTGAGCTATTTGGATTTCACGTCCAATAGGTTGTGTTGAGTCTACATCAGCAACTTTTGCAATTTCAGTAGCCATATCTAATCCACCCAAAGAAAATAATCTGTAATTGGTAATTAATCTTACTAAACCTGCAAATTTTTCAATCCCTAATCTCAAATATCGAATTGCTATTTGAAAAGAAAGTTCACATGACTTTTAAATTAGACAATTTTAAAAAAGAAATAAAGGAAAATTTCGGTGAAAATATTATGGAAGACGCTTTAGAACTTCTCAAGGGGCGGAGAAGTATCAGAAAATATAAATCAACACCCGTGGAACCTGATAAGCTTGAAAAATGTCTGGAAGCAGCACAATGGGCGCCGTCAGCTTCAAATAAACAACCTTGGGAATTTATGATTGTAACAAAAGAAGAATATCGAAAAAAACTGGCTGATCTTCACCCCTATGGGAAATTTGTAGCGGAAAGCCCAGTTGTTTTTATTCCTTTAACCAATCCAACCATCCATGCTAAGTACCACCAATCAGACACAGCATTAGCTACACTACAGTTCATGATTGAGGCTCATTCTTTAAACCTAGGGACTTGTTTTGCTGGTGTAATCGGAACAGATTTTGAACCTAAAATCAAAAAACTTCTAAATATCCCCGAACACTTACATGTTCTGGCGATAGTAGCTGTGGGGTATCCTAATCACTCCCGCAAATCTTCACGCAAACCTTTAGAGAGTTTGGTCCATAGAGAGACTTTCTAAAATTTAAAATAGTGCTAGTTTTTAGTAAGGACTGAGCCCCTAATGTTCGTAAATCCTCCCTTCTTCAGTATATGAAAAAAGGTGGAGCGAAAGGCATATGTCTGAACACGTGATGACTATATTCGTTCCGAAAGATGGGGTTCGCTTAATTTTTCTTATACAAAGGTATATTTCAGTTGAGAGCTTGGGGAAATGTCAAATTTTCTTGTAGAAAGCGTCCAAATCCAATGAAATCTGCCTGACCTAGCTTTAGAGCAGTTTCTGCACTTTCAATGTCGAAATCACCACTTAAAACTAATGGCAAACTAGGTAATTCGGTTTTTAATTTTTGAATGAAACGTTTAAAATCAGTTTTATATTCCTTTGCTACTCTAGGTGAGTAGTCAATGCAAAGCAATTCGATTCCTGCTTTTTCTATTGATTTGACAACAGTAGACAATTCATCATCCGATATCCCCTGGAAAGGAAACGATAAGTAATAAGCAAACATCACACTCGGAGGCAAGTGAGCCCTAATAGCTTTAGCAACCTCAAGAGAAAATCGGATATTGTTCGTTAATGATCCACCATATTCATCAGTTCGTTTATTATATTCGGATGAAATAAATTGTCCGAGTAGATCTGAGCTGTGTGGACTTAAACATGAAGAAATCTCGACAACATCAAAACCAGCTCTTGCTGCACGAACTGCGGCATCCACAAAATTGTTGCGAAGCTCATCAATTTCTCCCAAGGTCAATGATCGAGGAGTATCACCACCAAGGGAAGGAACTGACGAGGGGGCGAGAGGTTGAGTTCCGCATATTGACTTCTTTGTTGTCCCTCCTGCATGGCTTAAACGAATACCGATTAAAGCCTTATTCTCATGAACTTTGGTGACTACTTCCTGTAGACGAGGAATGACATAATCATCATGAATACCAATTTGATATGGATGACTTTTCCCAGAGAGGCAAATATAGGCAGATTCTAGATAAATTAGTCCAGCCCCGCCCTTAGCTGTCTCACTGTAATATGATATTGCCTCACGAGTAAGCTGCCCAGTTACGATTTCACCCGCTTTTGTCTCTCCAATCAATGTCGAAGGCATTACTACTCGATTGCGAGTCTGCAACTTTCCTAAATGGTAAGTGTGAGATAAAATGGATTCCTTGGGAACACGATTTTTAATTAGCAGAATCATCAGAGTAGCAATCGTGTAGAGTGTAGCAGTGAATAAAAAGACAAATAAAAATCCATAGCTATCGACGATGAATCCTCCGATAGACGCGGACACACTCCAAAACATTCCCCAAGCGAGTGTTTCTAAAGAATTCCACTTTGCTCTGGACGCAGAGGGAACTACATCCATAACAATAGATCTACTTACAGGCCCACTGGCATTCATCAAAGCATTACGGCTTATAAAGAAAAGGGATAATAGAATAACAGATATAGGAAAAGAGATAATCTCATTCTGGTATAATGCGAGGTTAAATACGAGTCCTATTAAACAAACAATCGCAAGTCCTTGGACAAGGAACATGGAACCAATACGACCAATAATTCTAATCATCCGTTGGGCTAAAAGACCCATTAATCCTGTAACCACATTTGTAACACCAAAAACACTATAGGTAAATAAAGGCTTGAGTCCGTATCCAATGTCCGGATTGGCAAATAAAACAGGAAAGTATGCAACAGTCGCACCCGCGCCGAATCCTATAATTATTCCAGAAATAACAATGACACTAGGCACAATCACATCATAAGAGAACGGCCGTCCAAATATTGCCATTACAGGGGACTTTTTCAGACTTTCTTCAGCGGTAGAAGATTCTGGAGGGAGAGGAGGTGGAATCCTTTCGATTCTGGTAACTATTGCTTTGCTATCGGAGACAAATACTATTGTCACATAAGCAAATAATCCGCTTATCGCGCCAACAAAGATGATAGCTCGGAGAACCTCGATTTCCCAAGTGTCACCGAGAATGAGAATCAGTCCCACGGCTACAAACGGACCTAAAGCCGAAGCTACTAGGTTAACGAAGTGCATTTTGGCAAAGACTTGGCTGCGGTTTCCAGGTTCAATGCTATCTGCTATGAGGGCCATCGATGCTGGACCTGATAGACCCCATCCTAAACCACCCATAAATTGACTAATATATAGAATATTGAGTGCAACTTCAGAAGTTAATGTAGTGGCAAAGATTAACAATAATTGCGCGAACACTCCGAAGATCACCGAGATCCTAATTAAGAGATCCCTTCGGTATTTATCTGCGAAATATCCCGAAGGAAAGACAAAAATTGTCGAAGCTAAGCCCTGAACAGTAAAAAGATACCCTAGAATGAGATTAGGTTGTCCTAGTCCGAGAGTGACATAGACTGAGAAAGCAATCTGAATAATACCCATTCCAATAGCAAAACCTACTGTTTGAATGTAAGCTATTCTGATATTCCAATTCATTTTAGTAACACTTCTTCCAATGATTGCTCTAAATAGTGGACTAGAATTCCTTAAAACACCAAATATATACACAAATTAAAAATTTGCCAGTTTACAGTTATTAGGAGTACTATTTGCATTTATTTTTGATAATTTCTAGAAAAACTCCTAATAAGACATTAAAAAGAAAAAATTATTGGCATTAATGCAAGATTAAAGTGATTATCATTTCTAATTGTAATAGAATATTTGATAGATTAGTAGTGGAGATATTAACCTTGACTAAAGCAATTATAGAAACAAAATATGGGAATATTGTTATAGACTTTTTTGACGAAGTCACCAACACAGTAAAAAATTTCGTCTCTCTGGCTGAATCTGGTTTTTACAATGGTTTGACCTTTCACCGATGTATTCCAAATTTTGTAGCCCAGGGAGGTTGTCCGCAAGGAACTGGGACAGGCGGGCCTGGTTATAAGATACCTTGTGAAACAGAAAAGAACACCGAGAAACACAAACATGTTAAAGGGACACTATCCATGGCTCATGCTGGGAAAAATACTGGTGGATCTCAATTTTTCTTGGTTCGTGCACCACAACCTCACTTAGATGGAAAACATACTGTATTTGGTAAAATTTCAGAAGGGCTAGATATCATAGATAAACTCGATGGTGGTGATAAAATGGAGAGAGTCCTTATTGAGGAGAAAAGTGATTTAATCGAAAATCACCAGTTAATCAAAATTTAGAGGAATGATTATTCCTCTATTGCAGTAATATCGATCCCTTTGGTCTCAGGGATAAGTCTTGGGACAACTAACATAGCAAGATAAGCAAAGGTGCATGCAAGCATTGCGACAGCTAATGCTTGAGCGTGTCCTAGAGGATCAGTTAGCACTGGTGCTGAAGGTGCTAGAGTTTCTGCAACTATTCCAACAAAAAATGCACCCCATGCCAGACCACGGGCTATTGAAAAAACAAGAGAAGTGGCAGTGGCACGAATCCTTGTAGGAAAAACCTCACTTGACCAAACCCCGAATACTCCATGCATTCCAAATGAGACTGTTAATACAAGACATCCTATGACAATTAAAGGAGTAAAAATCATAATAAAATTACCAACAAAGAATAGGGATGCCCCAACAAGCCCAATAATAGAACATCCAAAAAACGCATTTCTCCTACCAATACGATCACTTAACCAGCCAGTCGTAAATAAAGCAAAAGCAGCAATAACCATCACACCGAGCATTACTACCATCGCAAGTGTACCAGCGGAGTCAACATTTCCACCTGCCTTTTGGAGTTCATAGACGAATAAATATTCAAAATACGTAGGTGCCCAATCGGCGAGTGTGTGATAGGCAAATTCCGAAAGCCAGAACAATAGGGTCAACAAAACGGTAAATTTTAGCCATTTTCCTTTTAACATGTCAAAAGTGCGTATTTTCTCTGGTTTGACTTCTTCTCCAAGCCGCGCTGCTTCTTTATAATCCGACCAGACTTGAGATTCATCTAAAGTAAACTCTAAATAAATTAAGAACGGAATAGGGAAAAGTGCAGAAAGAAAACATATTCTCCATCCCTCAAGAACCAGAGGTCCAATAGTGATGGGATCCATTCCCCCGAAAATCAGAGTGACTATAACAGCTCCAATATAGCCGACGACAAACGTAGCATGTACCAAACCTCCAGCCATCCCACGTTTCTCAGAAGAAAAGGTTTCTGATAACAGTGAGAATGAAATACCCCATGAAACACCAAGACCAGATATTAATCTCAATAATGCAAATATCAGAAAGTTTGGTGCAAATGCAGAGAGAGACGTGAAAACAGAATCCCAGAGAACTGATAGGAGAAGTATGTTTTTTCGTCCAAAACGATCAGCAAGTTCGCCAAAAAAAGCTGCTCCAAATACCGTCATCACATACTGTGCTGAAAATACGAAGCCTATCGCTATTTTATCCACACCATAAGCCACACTTATAGTTGTAGCCAGTAGACTCACTAATACTAATGCAAACCCATCGTGGGCCCATCCAATTACACCAGCGATTAAAACGGGAATCTTACTACTAGTATTTTTCATTTCGGTCATCATTCATCACTCTGAAATGATATTAACAAAATTATTCATTTTATAGAGAGGAGTAGTCGCCTAATTGAGTAGAAAGTTAAAAAATCTTTTGCTTAATTCTGTAGATAAAATAACTCAAGAAACGATGCGCTAATTATCCTCACGAGTCGGTATTCGAATCTTTCCTGCCAATAATTGCTGCAATAATCCTTGTTTTAAACGAGTGGTCTCCTCAACGATTCTTTGAGATGTGAAAATCCTAGTATCGATCGCAGAAAGAATTTTGACAATCATCTTTTGTTCTACCAAAGGTGGCAATGGAATTTGGATTGTTTTAAAATCTGCGCGATTAATTCCTCCCACAATTCCATGAAATCTTCTCCGTATTTGATGTTGGCAATGAGAGGAGAGTAAAAAATAGAATAAAAATCGATTGTCAAGACGATTTTCATCTTTACTTCGTACAATAAAGACATGCTCGTTTACTGCTGCTTTCTCAAATGGAAGTTTTCTTACAATTCCCACTTTACCAGTTGTTGCACCATCTTTAACCAGCAATATATCATTCAACTTAATTCTCCCTTGGGTCAAGTTGTTATAGACTTCTTCAGGAATGAATTTAATAGTTCTCCATATTATTTGACCAGAATTACTGATATGTTCCCCTCCAATACTTGCCACAGTTCCCTCTTTCAATGCTCCTCCTTTATCCCTTTTACCTGTCTCCAAGACGGCAAGATCGCCCAAGGTTGCTAAATACCATGTATTTGGAAGTTCATCGGTTAATACTATCTTTTCCTCCTGAAAACCTCCTAGCATCTTATTTACTATGTCACCTAGATCCTGTTGTTCATTTTCTAAGCCACTTAAGATATTGATTTCTGAAATAACATGAGGAATATCGACAGTGTCGTTTTCAAAAATTGTATCAATATATAGGGGAATATTCAAATTATAGTTATAATCTCGAATTTCCTTCAAAGTAACAACACGAGAAAAGTGTTTAGTGGTATTAAAATCGGTAAATGTATCAACGATTCTGTTGATTGCTATTTTTTGGAGATAATTCTTAGATTTTCCCTCTTCATAAGCTAGAAACGCATCAATAAACAAAATCTTCCTTCTTTGATCAATACGTTTTTTCTTATTCAGTAACAAAATGACTGCTGGAATTGATGTCCCAAAAAACAGATTGGGAGGCAATCCAATAATCGCTTCTATTAAATCATGGTCAATTAAGGCTTTTCTAATTCTTCTTTCAGTACCTCCTCTAAACAAAACTCCATGAGGTAAAATTATTCCCATTCGACCGTTTGGTCTAAGAGTGGCTAGCATATGCTGAAGAAAGGCTAAATCACCATAATTTTTTGATGGAACTCCAAATCGGAACCGGTTAAATGGGTCATTTTCTGCGATTTCCTCGATGTCTGAAATTGAAAGAGAGTATGGCGGATTTGCGACAACAACATCGAAGAGCAGTAAATGCCCATCTTTTTCCAATTTGGGATTTCTAATGGTATCTCCTCTTTCAATTTGAGACTGAATTATTCCATGCAAAATCATATTCATTCTGCAAATAGCCCAAGTTGTGATATTTTTCTCTTGACCGAATAATGAGAGGTTTTGCCAATTTCCTCCTTTTCTCTTAATATATTCAACACTCTGTATAAGTAATCCCCCAGAACCAGCAGTTGGATCACAAATCCACATCCTCTCCTCTGGACGGAGTAATTCGACGAGAAGCCTTGAAACCATTTGTGGAGTGTAAAATTCTCCGCCTTTCTTACCAGCTGATTCTGCAAATTGAGTGATTAAATATTCATAAGCTCTTCCCAAAATATCAGGATCACTTAAATCACTATTCCGCAAACGAAGGCTGCTAAAATGACGAATTAAATCTGACAACGTCTTATTAGACAAACGATCAGGGATGTGAAAACCAATACCAGTTAGAACTCCCTCTAAAGAGGGATTATGTGCTTCAATTGTTTTACTTACCTTATATAGTGTATCTGCCTGAATTTTATTCCATCGGGCATTCCTAGGTATGAAAAATTGGTGTTTATCAGGATCTTCTGCATTTTCAGGATTCCCTGATTCCGCTATAATCTTTTCTGATTCCTCAACAAAGACGTCATTCAATCGTTTTAGGAAAAGCAGTCCAAAAATATACTGCTTATACTCTGCTGCGTCAACATTTCCGCGTAAGATATTACTCGCTTCCCAGAGATGTTTCTCGAGTTCGGTCTGGGTTATCTTTATTCCTAAATAACCATGCAATTTTCTTTGATGCTGCTTGTTTTGCATTTGTTATGCTGAACTCTGTTGTAGTGATAAATAACTTTCCTAAGAAAGGGTTATCAAATAGATAGACAGTTGGGACAGAAGGAGGTGAAGGGGAAGAGGGAACCAAAAGGTAAGAAAACGAAGGAGAAAAGAAGAGAGCTTCAGTCATGGAATTATCTAGACCCTAAATCTATCTCATAGGATTATGGTAAAAATAATGGGCCTGTTAACCTTTTAGTATTAGAATACGGGGAAGAAAAATAGTTTGTTTTTGATTACTGGGTTTAGTAGTTTTATAAGATAAAAAGCTCCTAATCAAACAGTAAAGTCATGTGATGATAGCTGTTACTAGTACGGATGGTCAGGGTTGCTCCGAACTCGAGGGTATAAATATGAATTACTGGTAAATAACAAAGAAAGGACTCAACTGACTAAATGTGCTGGGATAGCCAGATTTGCCTGGAACTGGGGATTAGCTACGCGGAATCAGCGCTATCAGAACCACACAGGTGCGGCTCGTTATACCGATGCCATGAAACAACACAAAGAATTAAATCGGTTGAAACAGACTGATTTTCCTTGGATGTATAAGGTATCGAAATGTGTCCCTCAAGAGGCCCTTCGCGATTTAGACCGTGCCTATCAGAGTTTTTTTACCAATCTACGACAAAGAAGAAGTAAAAGAACCACCCGTAAGGTTGGATTGCCCAAATTCAAGAAAAAAGGTAGATGTAAAGACAGTTTTTGCCTGACTGGCGTGATCCGTCTTTTCCCTAAGCTAAAACAGGTTCAACTGCCTCGCTTAGGCAAATTGCGTTTAAAGGAAACGCCTAATTTAGCTGCATCAGCCCAGATACTGAGTGCTACGGTGTCTCGTTTAGCTGATCGCTGGTATGTCGCTCTTACTGTGAAAGAGGAACAGTCTGATCCTGAATTAAACGAAGGCCCACTCGTTGCCTTGGATAAAGGACTCTCTGTTTTTGCGGCATTATCTTCTGGCATACCGATTCCCAAGCCTAAATTCCTCCTCCGTCAAGCACGGAAACAACGTCGCTTATCGAAAGCACATTCGAGGAAAAAGAACGGGTCAAAGAATAAACGGAAGTCTGCCCTCCGCTTAGCCCGCTTTTATCGTCGCATTACTAACCAACGGCATAATTTTCTACATCAAACCTCAACCTATCTCGCTAAAAACCACAGCGTGATAGTTACTGAGGATTTACACGTCAAAGGATTAATGCAAAATAAACACCAGAGCAAATATTGGGCTGATCTGTCCCATGGTACGTTTCAACGGTTTCTTACCTACAAAGCGTCTTTATATGGTTCTCGTGTGATTCTGGCCGATCGCTGGTTTCCTTCCTCTAAACTTTGCTCTAATTGCCTTTACCACCACCGTGAATTAACGCTAGCTGATCGGGTCTTTCGTTGCTCGTTATGTGGGTTGGTATTAGATCGCGATTTGAATGCTGCGTTGAATCTAGCCAATTATTATTATATCTATCAGCCTCTGATTAACTCGGTCGCCGAGAGTTCCGCGGAGACCTTAAATGCCTGTGGAGAGGCGGTA
>JAEOTY010000042.1 GCA_016839625.1 Candidatus Hodarchaeota archaeon | reverse complement strand
GATTATTGGCATCTACTCTTAGATACCTTAACCGAGAATCTCCTAACTCTGAGATTAACTTCTTTGCACGGTTTTCACTAATATCAGCAATGGTTATATCTGTCCACATCTCACCAAATTTTACTGCATCTTTTACAATATAACTACCCATATCCCCAGCCCCCCCTAGAACCAACAATTTCATGAGTTGACACCTTTTTAATAACAGTAAAATTGTCTTAATCAGATACACGAAATAAATATTTTGGCTTTTTTATCCTGTACTTGTCTTTTGTATTCTTCATACTTACCCGCTTTATTTCGGAGCATTTTCTATAGCAAGGATAACGTAACCGATAATTGCGCTGAAAATGGGTAATAGGATCGAAAGGGGTAATAGTGGGAAGGACGTAGGAATACCTCTCTCACTAGATAAGCGGTATAAGTTCTCCCGATTTGCATGGATTAATACTGGATCAACATCTTCCTTAAATAAAAGTTGGAGTAGCTTCTCTTATTGTCGTTCAATCAATTTTTTTTGCACATCTTTGAAGCTGCTATGGATGCCAATCAAATTCCCCGCTCTCAAAAAGGCCATCCCACCTAGAAAAACAGCTATACTTACAAAAATTATCAAAAATACTAAATTCTTGGCGGTAATTGCTATAAGAATTGGAAGAGGAAAGGAAATTAGCGCAAATAGGTATATAGAAATTTCTCCCATCTCTGGAAAATAGGGAGGAAACTCCCTGAAAATAAATGGGAAGATCCATTCCATTTCCCAGTTGATTGACACTTTTTTCAGATGGAACGACCTTGTTTCCTTCTGATATTCAAAAAACTCCTCCATATAACCCATTTCTTGAAGTTTCTTTGCTAGTGTATACGTTTGTTCATGGTAACTTGTCCAATTTTTGAAAATTCCTACTAGATAACCAACAATGAAAAAAATGTCAGCTACCAACATAATACTTCCTGCGAGGAGGTATGAGAATATTGAAATTGCAGGAATGAATAGCGTTGGTATTCCAAGAAGTTGGAAATTATTATTCTCTGCAATAAAATAAGTGTTGTTGAAGACCTTCAATATGTCTGATAAGGCACCGCTGTAGAAGACTAGAGAAAAAAACCAAAAAAAAGGAGTATGAATATATATCCAAATCTCTTAGCAAGCTTGATTGGTGTCGAAATAGAGATTGCGTCAGATTCTTTCAATTCTTCCAAGTAAGTTATTATTGTATTCTTCTTAACATCAAATGAAAATCCTTTTTTTAATCCTAATTTCAAGTTTAACTCTGTTATATTCACTAAATCTAACTTTTCCATGGATCTACAACCCTTATTTGCCTTTAAGTTCGTCTAGAGCATTTGAGATCGACCAAAATCATGCAAATAGAAGCTTGAGATGTTCGATGTGTGGTATCTTACCTAAATGTTGATATAAACCAACTTTATAATCTTTTCAGCACAATTACCAGAGCAATTAAAACTATGTCTTTCCGAGGGATCTCGAAAGAGAATAGAATTTATTACATCCTATTTGCAAATAAATTTCGATCATTTTGAAGAGGTTAAAAGATTATTACATATTATGGTAGGTCGTTCGACAATGGGAAATCAAAATGAAATTACTGAAACCACGGATCTATTTAATGATGATGGATCACTTATTCAAAGTGGTTGGGCAAGAAAACCGATATTAAATTATAACAAGGAGAAAATTGGGAAAAGATGGACCCGAATTAAAGAATGGGATCATTTTTCGATATTGAACAAACAATTTGGAATCCAGTTGACCATTGGTGATATAGGATATCTTACTCAGATGAGTTATGTATGGCTTGATTTTGAGAATAAAAAGAGAACTGACCAGGCAACAATGAAATTCTTTACAAAATCGAAATTGCTACCTCTTAGTTCACTTGAAGATAGTCGGATTACGTTTCCAACAAAGAAATTCGATGCTACTTTTGTAAAAGAAAAAGAAAAACGAATTTTAACCATTGAAGATCCTACATTTCAGAAGAAAGGAATCAAAGGCACTATAACACTCACTGATGATCCGAAAATGGATAATACTGTTGTAGTAACTGGGTACAAGGAAGATCCAAAATTATTTTACTATAACCACAAAGTAAATTATATGCCCGCTGAAGGAACTATCGATATTGGCGATAAACAATATGTGTTTGAACCTGATTCTTCATTTGGACTGATGGATTGGGGTCGTGGTATTTGGCCGTATAGAACTCATTGGTTATGGGGATCTGCTTGTGGGATTGTTAACAAGGTACCTGTGGCATTCAATATAGGTTATGGGTTTGGAGATCTATCCACACACACGGAAAATTTTGTTTTTTATGATGGCAAAGCCCATAAAATTGATGAAGTGACATTTCATCATGAAAAACGAGACCCAACTAAACCTTGGACATTTAAAAGTAATGATGGTAGGTTCAATATGGTGTTGAAACCACTTATCCCGCATAAGGAAAAATTAAATTTTGGACTGATATCTTTAAATTCTTCACTACTACATGGGTTGTATTCTGGCAATGTAATATTAGATAATGGTGAAAAGATTCATATTGATGAGATGCTCGGTCACGCTGAAGACATTTACTGGCGATGGTAATCAGTTTCTTTTAAAAAAAGAAAAAGATGGGGGAAAGATTAAAGCCCTAGCTCTTCTAACTTCTTTTTATTTTCATCAACAACTTCAGGGGTAATATCAAACCATTTCCAGAATATAAAGATTGTAATAAGAACTAATAACGCAGGTATTATTGAAGCCAGTGCACGAATACCAATTAATGCAAGTTCTGGAGTCGCACTGAGGGATTCTAGTTCAGTATAACTAGTCGTACCTTCGACAAACCCTGTTAAAATATGAACAATTGCAAAAGCTATTGCTTGAACTGATGTACTTAATCGTATGAAAAAAGCAGTATATCCATAATAAGTCGCAGCTTCTCGCTTTTGTGTTCTGACTGCTAAATCATCAAGTACATCTCCCATCAGAGGTGGATCCATATACCATTGGCCACCAAGGCCTATTCCAAATAGCAAGAGTGCGATCATGAAAAATATAAATTCAGTAGCAAAAAATAGAGGTAAGAATGTAAGTACCATGGCAAACCCTGCAATTATACTCATTTTCTTGTTGTCATTTACCTTATGACAGAAATAATTCCAAAAAGGAACCGAAATGAAAGCTCCTATAAGCATCAATCCCATGAGAATTCCTAGAGTTTCTATATCTCCTTGAATTACAAAAGTAATCATATAGGGACCAGAAGCAGATATAAAGACAGCAGCAGCTTGATAACCAAAGAAATAAATTGTTTTTACCATAAAGCGTCTATCTGTAACCACTCTCCTCAAAGTATGTGTGAACGGTTCTCGTTCAACTTTTTCAGCTTTTAATCTGAATTGTTGATAACGCTCTCTCATGATACGATTTTCGTAGATACCAGGGATCATAATAAAAAACAAGATTATACCAATTCCAACCAATACCCAAGCAGAAACTCTATATGATTGAGGAACACCTTCTTCTATAAACATTGGAGCGATAATTGACCCCGCAACAATTCCCATCATACCAAGCAATGTAGCTATGCTCGTAGCAGTTCTCCGTTCCTCTGGCCCTCTAAACTTATCAGGAAACATAGCTAGAGCATTAACATTCCACAGAGTGAAAAGGGTATCATACAAACAGATCGAAAATATAGCCCAACCAAAAATCAACCACTGATCAGTGACTGGATCCCAATTCAAAGGCACGTAAAAAATCGCTAAATAAGTAAATAACCAAGGAATCGCTCCAAGGATTACCCAAGGAAACCTCTTTCCCCATCTTCTCTCCCATGGCATATGGATACGTTCCATAATATAACCAGTAAGGGGATCATTCACTGCATTCCAAATCGAAAAAATTACAAACCCTATTCCAACTAAAAGTACGTCTAAACCAATTTCTGCCTCAAAGAAGAAAAAGACAAACAAGCCAAAAGGACCAGTGATCCACTGACTAAAAAATTGGTTAAAACCATAAGAAGCCATAATAGGTTTAGAATTCTCATATTCTTCTTTCTCTGTGATTTCAGCCATGAAAAAAGCACTCCAAGTTCTCGTTCTCTTGCTAATAACTTGTTCTATAAGAATACGCAAGAATCAATGTATAGCTTAATAATAATTCCTATTATTATATGACATTAGGAGCATGAGTTACCTACTATGGAATATAGATTGCTAAATAAGGAGGAAATTAAAAGGGTCAACGAAATTGACCGAACTGAGGTAATAGAGCACATTTATTATTATAGAGAAGAAAAATTAGAATTAGTAAAAGAATTCTGCTCAGTCAATAAATGGAATCATGAAGAAGTACAAATCCATACCTCTTCACTCAATGACATATGCAATAGAGGAGGGTTTATATTTGGAGCCTTTGATGGTTCGAATCTTGTTGGGATTATATCACTGGACAATGAATTCATTGGAAGGAATAAAGATCAATTGAATCTTGCCGGTTTTTGGGTTAGCAAAGATTATAGGAAAATGGGAATAGGAAAAACTCTAGTTAAATTAGTAAAGGAAAAAGCAAAGGAAATGGGAGCAAAAAAACTCTATGTTTCTGCAACACCATCAGAGAATACTGTAAACTTTTACATGAACAGAGGATTTGAACTAGCAAAGGAAATAGTTGGGAAATTATATGAGTTGGAACCTGAAGATATTCACATGGAATGCATTTTGACTTAAATAATGAAGAGAGTAATTGAATTTAAGATCAGATCGCTAAAGAATATCAAGTTCAAACGTCAACCAATTGAAATTTTATGAAGAAGCCTCCCATTGAAATTCATTCTGAAGAGTTTTCAAGAAGAGCAAAAGGAT
>JAEOTY010000343.1 GCA_016839625.1 Candidatus Hodarchaeota archaeon | reverse complement strand
TAGAAGAACACGACCCTGTTAAAACTTAGATACTACTCCGTCTAAGTACGATTATAAATCACCAGTCCTAGGACACGAAACTCACTTAAGGTTGTCAATTTTTTCTTCAACACCCATTAAAATCCCATTAACAATAACAATTATCTAAACTAGAGGAAGTCAAGGTAGAATGACACGAGTATTGTTGATTAAACCAAAATTTCATTCTGCTTTAGGTCTTCTTGTTGATGAAATACCAATAGGGCTGGAATTTATTGCAGCTGCTATTGAATCAAAAGTAGATAGAGTTATCATTGCGGATTTAGGCCATGATAATATTGATTTAAGAAACGAAATAATACAATTTAAACCAGATCTTATCGGTATTACAGGCCAAATGGCATGGCACAACGAAATTGTCCATATTGCCAGACTAGCTCGGAAAATTCAACCAGAATCTACGATTATTGCTGGGGGATATTATTCTTCTCTTTTTCCCCAGTTGTTAAAGATAATTCCTGAACTAGATTTCATTGTTAAAGGTGAGGGGGAAATCACCTTAAGTGAAGTCTGTGAACAAGGATTAAATGACCCATATGGAATTAAAGGATTAATTTTCCGTGAAGGAAAAAAAATTGTCACTAGTGGCTCTCGCCAACTAATTCAGAATTTGGATTCTCTCAAATTTCCCGCAAGAAAACTTCGTCGTTCATTTTATAACCACTTGCAATTTCCAGGACGCTATTATGATGTAATTACCACTACTCGAGGTTGTGTAGGTCTGTGTTCTTTTTGTTGCGAGCCCAAGATCTATGGAAAACCACGTCGACGCAGTCCAGAGAATGTGGTAGCTGAAATAGACGAAATCGTGAAATTTCATCAGAACCATCCGATGCAAATTACTGTTACTGATCCAAATTTCATGGGCCGTACTAGAAACGATGCTGAACGAATTCATCACATTTGTGACTTGTTAGAGGAACGTGGGTACGATATCTCGTTCTCGATATTAGGACGAGCAGATATGGTTTCTCGTTATCCGAACTTAGTTAAAAGAATGGTGAAAAACGGTTTTAATTTTTATGAGTTAGGCATTGAAGCCCCGAATCGGGAAATTCTAAGAAATACAAAGAAAGGGGAATCACTCAGTACGATAATTAAAGCAGTTAAGACTGTGAATAGTGCGGGGGGATTTCCCCTTGGAACACTGATGTTCGGTTTTGATGGACAAACTGAGGAAGAGATCAAAAGATATCCTTCTTATGCACGTAGATTGGGATTACGTGAAGCTGCGTTTGCTTTAGCTACTCCCCTGGTTGGTTCAGACTTCTTTCGAGAAGTTCAAAATGAGATCTTTGAAGGAAATTTCGCTCGCTATACGTACCTCCATCCTACTTTTAGGTTCAATCCACACATCAGTAATAACAGAGTTTACTTTCTAATGGGCTATTGTTATGGTGGTTATTATTCTCCTAGTTACATGAGAGAAAACGATCGATTTTATAACAAATTAATCCCCCCTGGGCATCAATTCTCATTTTTATCTTATATTTTATTTGCTGTGAAGGCTCTAAAGGATTTTCCTACCTTTGCAAAGGCGTCATTCATTCGAGGTGCGATAGCTGGCCTTATAGCTGCGAGAAAATTGAAACAAAACGGTTCCTAACCATTTACACCCTAAACGAATATTATCTTATTTGTAGGGTAGAGGAATGATATTCTGAGTTCAATTGAACCTTTGTCTTGTTAGACTAGGAAATCACGAAAGAAAAACTCATTGCGAGAAAAATAAATTCAGTTCAGAGGTGCTATTTGTCTTTAGAAGGAATTTGAATTAGAATATAGTCTCCTTTAACAACATATTTAAGTCAGGAAAATCATCAGGTACATCGAAGTTGGTTGAGAATGAACGAACGAACAGGTGCTATCGAAAAATTACGATATGAATTAGAGAGCTCCGTGGATATCAATATAGATACCATTAATGGACTATATGAACTTGTAGACGTGTTAATTGAGCAAATACAAGCTCTACAAAACGATGTGAAAACCCTAGCCGAAATCCTAGTTGGAAAAGCAGAGGTCAGTAAAGAAACCATTGAAAAAATAAACAGCATGCCGAATAAAGAAATTTACGTGTGAATCAAGGAAACAGAACTTTTCTAAAGAAAGCTGCTTCTTTCGACAGCGCGTCAATATTATTTTCTTTTTTTCGGAATCCATGACTTTCTCCCTCATATTCAACGTATTCATGAGGAATTCCTCGTTGTTTAAGCTGTTCTACGACCTCACGGGAAACTTCTGGGGTAACTATTTTATCATCTTTCCCCTGAAATAGAATCATTGGAGCTTTGAGCTTATCCATGTGATTTATTGGGCTTCGATCGTTGTACACAGCTTCGCCTTCCGGAAGTTTTGCCCCCATCAACCAATCAATATAGCGAGATTCGAATTTGTGTGTTAATTTTACGAGTGTAATCAAATTACCAATACCAAAATAACTTGCTCCGACATGGAAAGTATCGGGGAATAATGTTAGAGCGCGTTGAACTGCATAACCTCCTGCACTTCCTCCTCTTATTGCGACCTTTTGGGCCACAATTCCCTCATTTACTAAATAATCCACACCATCTGTAATATCTTGAGCGTCGATAACTCCCCATTGATCTTTTAAGGCGTCCCGATATTTTCTTCCATACGAGGTGCTTCCACGATGATCTACGTCAAGGATAGCGTATCCTTGACTAGTCCAAAATTGTTTTGCCAAGGAAAAGGAAATTTCAGCTCGTGCAGTTGGGCCTCCATGCACCATTATAATTAAGGGAGGTTTATCATTCTCTGGGGCGTTGAATTGACTGCTTTTGGGTAAATAAAGTTTACCAAATGCTACTGAACCATCAGAGGTCGGGTATTCAAGTAATCGGGGAATCGATATATCCTCTTCTGATAATATAGCTTGAGAACTGGTTCGTAAAATATCAAATTCCATTGTTTGGAGATCTAATATAACTAATGATGAGGGTTTTTTATTACTATAACCTATGAAAGCAACTTGATTCTCTGAGATGCCTTGGATATTAATGTGACCTTCAAATGGAGAATTGAGGGTTTCTAAGACTTTCGTTATGGGATCTACTAACGCTAAAAATCCTCGCCCTTTTCGTTCATAATTCGCGATAATTCGACCACTGGGTAAGAATGTCCAATCACAATATCCAAAAACCCACATTGGATAAGCAAATTCCGCCATTTCTTGAGTCAAAGCCTCTACATAATCTTCATCATAGCGATAAAGATTCCACCAGTTTCTTGGATTCTCTTCGACTTGGTTTGCTTCATCCATCACAAAATATAATCGATCATTCCTATCGAATCGAATCGCACATATCGATATGCCTTCTCCTCCCACAATTAACTTTTCGGATTCAGGAAGAGCTTGGTCATTCCAATCAGCGAGGATCAATTCGGTCGAATTCCATGGCATGTTTGGATGATTGTACTGTAACCAAGCAATCTTCGTACCATTTGGGGAAATAATTGGGTCAAAGTAGAAATCTTTACCTCGAACGATAATTGTAGGTTCTTGAGTCTCTTTCACGGTAACATCTAATTTCGCAATATAATTCTCATTTTCACGGTCTTCGTAATCTTTTTCATACACAAAAATTAGAGTTTTTTGATCTGGAGTTAGATATGGAGCCGCATATTTACCAAGTGATCCATCTGCATTTTTCTCGGGAGTTAATGGGATGGGGGGTGATTCGTCACCAAGTTGTTTACGAAAAAGACGCTGACACTTGAAATTTACGTAATAGATATTTTTTTCGTCCACAGTAAAAGCTAGACCGCCGTACTCGTGGACTCTTGTCCGAACATTCACATCTTTTGGCAAAACATCTTGAATCTTACCATCTTCGTCTTGACAAACAACTGCTATTCGTCCTCCCTCGGATGGACGAAGTTCACTCCAGTAGATTTTGCCTGAAACAACTTTTATATGTCCAAAAGCAGTAATGTCTTTAAATACTTCCTCTGGTGTTATTATTGGTGTCCATTGATTATAAGGCCGAATTTCCTTCTTGCTATTCATATTGATCTCTCCAAATGCATCGTTTTTACTAATATTTAGAATTATTTCCTTTTCTAATTTTAGAGTTAAAACGATTTTAATACTCGAAAGAAAAAAATTAAGTGCAATAAAAAAGATAAAGGGTGGAAAAAGGAAAATTCAAAGAATAAATCGCTTTTTCCTTTTCATTACGACAACAAGACTGATCGTAAATATTCCACACATTAGAGGGATCAAAAGAAAACCAGATGCTCCAGCTGTTGTCGTAGTTGTAGTCGTAGTCGTAGTTGTTGTCATGGTTGTTGTAGTTGTGAGTGTTCCAAAACCACTTGCTATAAAAGTGTAACTTCCAGTTTCACTATTAGGATTTAAAAAGAGAATATAAAGAGTACTTGAAACTGTTGGTGTATAAGTAACCGCTAGACCTGGGCCAGTAGCGTCAGAGTCAATCAGCCCTTTTGTTGAGTTATAAAGATACAATTCAAGGTTTAAACTAGAGAGAGAGCATGTTATTGTTATAGCTTCTCCTGCTGTGACTGTGAAGGTGAAGTAGTCATATCTATCTAACTCCTGAACATTATCTGTTTGCTCACCATCAGTGATGCTTGTTGCGCTTGAGAAGAGCCCGTTTTCGTCTTCGTATACATGAACCCACCAGTCGTAATTGACGTCATTAGCACCAGTGTTAACAAAGTTGATGTAGTATGTACCAGATGTTTCTGCGCTGAACTCAACCTCAATATAAGTTGTACCAGTTAAATCACCCACTATATCTGAGTAAGTTGGATCAAAAATTAGCAGGTCGACATCTGGGGCTGCTCCAGTTAGTGTAGCGTTTACTTTCATGCGCCATCCAGGTTCTAAATGAATAGATTGATAATCAACAGCATCGGAATTACTCAGCGAATCAGCTGTCTGATGACCAGCTGTTACCGAGGTTGCTCCAGCAAAGTAAGAATCATCATCAGTATAGACTGCTAACGCCATTTGATAAGATCCAGCATCAAGAGCTATGTTGTATAAGCGGATGTAATAGAGTCCTGCATCAGAACCCACATTAAAGAGTAAATTAAGAGTGCTTGCTCCTGATGTACTAGAAACCATGTTCTTACTCGAATCGTAGACATAAGCGCCAAACCAAGGATCTGAAACGCCTGTTGATGTTATCGAAAGTGATAATACATCCCCTTGTCCAAGAGTGAGGTTATAGAAGTCGTTAATATCGGAATAGTTCCTAGGAGTTGCCGTGGTATTCGCGAATAGTGTATCTGAGACAATTTTGGTAGGTCCTGTTACAGTAGTGGCACTAGAAAAGTCTCCATCTGGATCGTCATTATTTAATGAAACATTCCAAAAGTACTCGCCAGTACTAAGAGTGGAATTAGAGCCGTAATAAGGGCCAGGGTTCCAAAATCGGATGTACCCAATTATGGGTTCCAACTGAGTATTGATGTGCATTAATGTTCCATTTGTTGCCACCCAATCAATCCATGTACCTTCGTCATCAGTCAGGATACAATAAATTGGAAGCGCAAAACCATTAGCATTCACTTGAACTGTTAGATTATACCCAGATCGAACTTCAACAGCATAATAGTCATTAATGTCCATATCAGATAAATCATCAACTAAATTGGTGTTTAGCGTCAAGCTCTCTGCTGTCTCTGGTGCTCCATTATTGTCATCATCTAATAAGGTAAGGGTTATTGTCAAGGAGTATGATCCACTCGTTCCTATATCATTGACAACTTGAATCCAAAATTCCATTGGTGAACCATAGTTTGTAAAGTTTGCTTGAAGAGTTTGACCTTGGCGCCGGGTTTTGCTATACAGCCCTGAAAAGAATCCGAAACCCGCAATAGTTGAGGTCATCACGACGTCAAGATGTTCTCCTGAACGTAATACAAAATGATACCAATCATTCGCATCAGACGAAGACAATGTATCAGACACTACTGTAGATTGACCAGTTGCTAATTCATTACTGTATATCAAATAGCCATCAGTTGTATCATATTCAATTAGGGTAATGTTTAAGCTATAGGATCCTGAATAAGCCCCACCAGGATTACAGATTCGGAGAAAATAAATCTTTTCAGGGAAGAAATCATGAGGGAAGTACTCTAACATCACTGGTGCTCCACCAGTTACTGTCTTTTCCACTAGAACAGTCTCACTATTGCTTTCATTTTTCAGAAGCCTAACAACATATCCATCTTGACCAGTCACAGAAGCTAGTATTTTATCGCCAGCTTTAGCTTCAAATGAATAATAATCATTGATGTCAGTGCTACCTAAAGAATCAGAGCTTGTTTCATTCCCTCCAGTTACCACTGGGACACTTGTTGCTCCAGCCATATCCCCATCACTGTCTATCTTGTTTAAGACAATAGATAGGTCATAGTCTGCTGCAATGTGTCCTGCGACGTTATAAACCCTCAAATAATATGTTTCAGTCTCAACTCCTTTGTGTTGATAGGTAGTTGACCAGGGACTGGTATCATCTGAACCTACTCGTGTCTCGCTACTATTATAAAGATATAAATCGAGGTGGTTAGTAGCTGAACCTGTAGCTGAGATTTGATAACCTGAGGGAACATCAAACTTGAAATAGTCATCGGGATCGGTAGTTGAAACACCTGATGAGATGGTTTCTGGGGGTGTTAAGTCTTCCGCAGCAGTGAAATTATCGTTACCATCATAAGCACTTGTATAAATGTACCAGCTATAAGCTGCTGCGCCAATGTAAGGTCCATAATGATACTGTGCTGGTGCTTCATATAATCTGAAATAGTAATCTCCAGTATAGCGAGCAGTATAAGAGATGGTGATGTTAAAGCTGTTATCTTGTTTAACTAAATCACCAGTCGAATCATACAAGTAACCATCGAGATAAGGAGTGGGAACAGGATCTGTATTGTTGACTGCGATTTTAATGGTGTAACCAGCATTCGTTGAAATCTTAAACCAATCGTTGTTATCTGCTTCTCCGTTGAGATCCCCATATTTAGGCGTGGTACTATTACCCCAAGTCGTATAACTCGGAGCAGCACTCATATGATCGTTGGCTGTTGCCCAGCTACGGGTGAGGGTTATTGTATAACCCGCAACAACATCAGACATACCATAGTGCAATGCAGCATTCCAAATCCGCAAATAAATCTTATTCTGAGAACCTGATTGTACTTCTGACGAATAATATTCCCCACAATAGTATGTCATATCCAGCGAGGTTCCAACGCTATCACGTTCTACCCACGAATCACCAATTGGGTTACTGTTTGAATATAAGTAAGCGTCATAATATGGGCTATCTACTGGGTCGTTAATCTGAATGTTTATTGTGATCTTTTCGCCACTATCAGCATAGAACCACCAATAGTCATTGATATCACCTAGAGTCATACCATTGCTTACTGAAGTTATAATCTGGCCTGGATTAGCATTATACCTATTGTTACTGTCACCGTTTTCATCGCTAATATCTCCAAAATAATTCTGTTTTGCGTTTAAAAAAGCTCGGAATCTAATGTAATAATAACTACTTTCAAAAGCGGTGATAGTATACGTTATATCAACCCATATTCCTGACGTATCTGAAGCTAGTAAATTATGATCTTCGTCATAGAGATAACAACCAAATCCAGAACCTGCTGATTCGAAATCAAGCTTTAATTCCTGGCCAGAGTAGAGATAGACCCTATAAAAGTCGTTAAGGTCAGTACCATCTACAGAAGAGGTCACATGGATAGCAGGATTACCGTATCTCGGAGTAGCCACATAATCCGCAGTCCTCCAACAGCCATTACCATCATTCACATAGTGTGCTCGTACTGAGGTATATCCAGAACCAGCTACACAGTAAAGCATAATGAATAAGTCGCCGTACTCATCATCCTTTGGAAAAAGAATATCAATAGTTTCATATTGATCTCCTGTTGCACTAAGGTAGTCATAATCTGAGGTTGTAGGGATGGCATTGAACTTGACGTAAACATTAATGTTCATCGAAGCTGGCTGCCACTCAAATCCTTGAATTTGATAGTTTGCACTGTTAAATGGGACGTCCTCTAAGACATAATAGTGTTTCCCACCGCTATATATTGGCCCAGCATACTGCCAAGAATCATTTGTTAACTTAGTTGGTAGGATTATTGGAAGATAAATATCCATTTTTGCATTAGGCTCCTCTGCTTCTGTAGGTGTTGAAGCTGTATTCTTTTTTTCATCTGAATCAGCATCAAAGAAATTTTCTGAATTATTTGCAATAGGGATCCTTTCTTCTTGTTCATCAAGAGCTAAAGGAATAGGCAATGTTAGAAATGGTAAAAATATAACTAAACCTAAGATTAATAATGAAAAAATTGCGTTAGTTTTTAGATACATTTTCATTTTATCCTTCAAGTTTATAATATTCTGAGTAAAGAAATTGTATTATCTTAAATTCCTTTGCTTATCAAAAAGAAGCTACATTATTTATGTTCTGAAAACTCGATTAACTCACTTTGAAGGTTAAGACTCCAAACTACAAATTTAAAAATCATTGATGCTGAAAAGAAAACGTTTAAAGTCTATCTTGTCATTTTCATCAAATTCTATCCCTTCTTTTTCTAATAATTCTTTTTGATGTTCATATCCCCCCATATGAGGTAAAGAAATCTTCCCTTTACTATTTATCACTCTTTGCCAGGGTAAATTGTCTTTGTTAGATGAAGAATGTAGGATCCACGCTACTTGCCTTGAGGCACGAGGATTACCAGAGTAGGTGGCGATCTGACCATATGTAGCCACCTTCCCCTTAGGTATCTTCTTAATGAAGTCTTTTACTCTCTCAGAAAAAGAATCGTTCATATTAATATCCAAACCCTTAATCTGTATTGAAGATTTACTTTTTGGTTAAAAATCTTACCTTCTTCAAACAGAAATGCCTTTTTATAATTAATATTTCATTGCTTTAGACTGAAAAGAGGTCATATATATAAAATAAAGTATAAATTAGTGTTTGAAGATCTAGTACGATTGTTTACAGACTTAATTCAAATAGTGAGCTGACTTTATGAGATTCGGCGCCGTATCAGAAATATGTCCATTATATTCTGTATTAATGCACAGACCAGGACAGGAGATACTCGCTGTAACATCAAAGACTGTATCTTATTATGGTTTTAGAGCTATCCCAGACTTGAGAAATCTCCAGATGGAATTTGATAGCTTTATTGATACTTTCCGAAATGAAGGTGTGAAAGTCATTTTGATGAATGACCTCTTAAAGAACACTGATGAGATCAGTTCCCTCCCAAATATGTACTTCACCCGAGATATTCTTTCAATTACTGATATTGGGATAATTGTAATGAATATGGGGATTCCAGGAAGATTAAGTGAACCTCCCATTGCCAAACAAGTGTTAGAAAGTGAAATTCCCGTGGTTGTCGAAATATCACTTCCAGGCCAATTGGAAGGAGGTGATTTTGTTTATTTGGATGAACATACGCTTGCAGTAGGTTATGGGCCGAGGACGAATCAAGAAGGTATTAGCCAACTCGTTAAAGGATTGAACCAGTCTGCTATTACAGAAATTATAAGTGTCCCCTTACCTCCTCATTTGATCCATTTAGATCAGATATTCTCTGTTATAGCGCCCAAAATGTGTATTGTCCATGAACCCTCCTTAAAATATGATTTAGCTCATATAAATCAAAGAGGAGAGATACGAAAAGAATTTTTCCATTCCTATCTAAAAAGAAGAGGGTTTGTAATGATTCCAGTGAAAAATGAAGAAGTCATGCAATTCGGGGCTAATATTTGTGCGATAGAACCTAATAAAATTGTTTTGTATGAATGGAATAAGCGTATTATTAGAACACTTGAACATCATGGAGTTGATGTTCTTCCCATTCAGGGCGTCGAGCTAGTTAAAGGTGGGGGTGGCCCTCATTGTATGACATGTCCTATCTACCGTGAACCGACAATAAAAAAATCTTAGATCCTGGTAATAACAAACTTCTTCTCTCATTTTGATAAATCAGAAAAAATGATTCATCTTTGTGCTGTAAAGAGGCCAAAACCACTTAAATTCTCAAAATGAGTAATGTTGAATCTATAATTCTTAAGAAGACTGCGCCAATAACCACGAGTATTAAAGACAAAACAAAAAATCCCAGCGAATGCTATTGTTTGCCAAGAGAAGCGGTTCCATTCACTTAGATAGAGAGTTCCATCAGGTTTTAACACACGGGAAATTTCTCCCATTGCTTGTTTCTGGCTTTTCTCACCATGGATTTCGTGTAAAACAGAAGAAATGTTTACAATGTCGAATTTATTGTCTTCAAAGGGTATATCTGTTGCTGAACCATATTGAAATGACGTTCTATCCTCAACCTTCTCGATTCTTGCATTCTTTTTTACTGTATCAAGTGCGTTGCCGGAAATAGCTTTTTTCTCATAAATATCTACACCATATAAATGCCCTCCATCCGTTAATTCCTTAGCTATCGCTATTGCTGTTCGACCAGTTCCGCATCCTACATCTAGTATTTGTGGTTTTTCGATTTGACGTAGAACTGGCATCCTTGGACTAATTGACACTTTCTTGACTAAAATTATGTTTAATAGGCTCATACCTATTGCTGGCCACAGAAATATTAGTATAAGAGTAACTCCAATAGTTGCTAATGCTAGATTTAATGGGAAATTAAATAGAGAGTTGAAAACTGTTAGAACTACTCCTATTAAACCAAATAGAAAGAACCATACAATAAATCCTCCCGCATACCACCCATATTTGGGTTTCTCTTTGATCATAGTCATCTCGCCACTTATTCTTGCATTCCTCGCGTTAAACGCCACATTAGACTAATTCCAATAATTGTAAAGACTATAGAATATACTAATAAGATCAATATTGGGAAGATAACATCATTTAATGCTCCATGTTTTAGTAGTAACGTTCGCCAAGCTTCATTGAGATGTGTTAAAGGATTTAATATACTAAAGTCCTGAATTAAAGGATCCATCATGTAGAGGGAGAAGAAAGTGCCAGAGAAGAACATCATTGGGAACATAATTACAGCATTCACTTCCCCAACAACTTGTGAATTCGGAACAAGGGCTGAAACCATTACACCCAAACTAACGAAAGCTAACTGGGAAATGAGAATCAGAATTATTGAAGTTAAAGGATCAGGAATATCTGTACCAAGAACTAGAATTAGAATTGCTGTAAGAGCTGAACCAACACCCATTGTAATGACATAAGCGAATATTTTTTCTATTATAAAACGCGTTGGAGAAGTTGGTGAGGTGATGACGTGATCCAAAGTGCCTTGTTCACGTTCCATTAAAATTGTTTCTGACGCTCCGAACAGTCCCCCCATAAAGATCGCTAACGCTAAGACTCCTGGAGCAAAGTAAGCAAAGGTGCTTCTTCCTCCAAATTTTTCAATGAATTCAATTTCAAGAGGATACTGAAAGAAAACAGATCGGATTGTAGCCTCGAGAGAGAATTTTGATTGTTGCTTAATGGATTGCTCACTCGCGTCAAGTTGAACAAGGAAGTGTAGAACACCACTGTCATTCTTTCCTGTAACCGCTACTCTAACATAACCTCTTCGAAAAGCTTCCTCTAAATCAGAAGGATGCACTATGGCAAACTGGTTTTCGTCTAATGCATCCTCTAGAGTGTTCATAAGTTTTTGTTCTCCTTGCAAAGCAATAGGGACATTGTGAACATCAGGAGAAATAGCTAGACCGACTGTAAACACAACTACTATCGGGAAGATAATAATCATGATCCATCCTAAATTCCGTTTAAACTTTAACAATTCAGTTGTAATCGTGTTAACCATTCAAATCACTTCCGGTGTTGAATTATTCGTTAGCTTCAAGAAAACGTCTTCAAGGCTGGGTCGAGTCATTAAAATCTCTTCAATCTCGACCCCTTGATCCCAAAGTGCTGGTAAAACTTTTTTGATTGAAAAACCATTGTTCATAGGTAAAACAATAGTACGATTAATCACATCTGCGGGAAATCCCTCTCTTTTTAAAATCTCGATAACTTTTTGGGGTTGATTACAGGTAATTTGAAGTCTTCGTTCCAACGTAACTTTATCCTTCAAATCCTTTGGTGTGGCGTTTGCAATTATTTTTCCTTGATCGATGATTGCTACTTTATTTGCAAGATGATCTGCTTCTTCCAGATAGTGTGTAGTCAATAAAAGTGCAATATTTTGGTCTTGAGCAAAATTTTTGATATATTTCCATACTCTCCTGCGTGATTCAGGACTTAGACCAAGGGTGGGTTCGTCTAAAAAAAGTATTTTAGGATTTGAAACAAGAGCCCTAGCAATCTGCAGCCTACGTTTCATACCTCCACTATAGGTTTTAACTAGTCTTCCTCGATCATCAAATAATTCAACTAATTCTAGTAGGTCTTTAATTCGTACTTTTTGTAGATGTCGAGGAATTTTATAAAGAGAAGCATGATATTTCAGATTTTCTTCTCCTGTGAGATCATTATAAAGTGTAATTTCCTGACTACACACCCCAATTAAGTGTTTTATCTTTGAATTATCTTTACCTAATCTATAACCATCAATGATAACAGTTCCACTTGTTGGTTGCAATGTTGTGGATAAGATCCTCACAGTAGTTGTTTTTCCAGCACCATTTGGGCCTAATAATCCAAAAATCTCCCCAGTCTCAATATCTAGATCGATCTCCCTAACTGCTTGAACTTTTTCATATGTTTTGGTGAGGTTTCGAGCGCTTACTAACGTCATAATTTTTGACCTCGCATTTATTTTGATGTTTATGGTTTTTTTTACATTTGTGAACTACATGTTGTCATAAACTCGACAATATATAAAGTTGTCGAAATCATGACAAAGTATAAAAACAAGGAAAAGTGGAATAATTTTGATCTGAAGTTGAAAGATTGGCGTACACACCTTCAAAGACAATTTGAAGAACTTGATCTATTAAGTAAAGATGATTTCGGGGTTTACCTCGTTCTTCTTGAGTCAAGAGAAGAAATGGTAGGACACGAACTGACTGAGATTCTTCCTGATTTGAAACGTACTACTATCTATTCTATTTTAACTCGCCTTCAAAAGCAAAATTGGATTGAAATTACTAACCCTGGGAAACGACCTGCTCGTTACCGTGCTTTAGATCCATTACGATCTGTTGAACAAGCGTTAGATGAACATCAACAACACGTTGAACAATTAACGCAGTTACGGGATTTTATCATTAATACAGTTATGCCAGATATTGCTGATGCATCTCTTTTTGGAGGAAGAGTAACTCGCACATTCATTCTTAATGGAATTGACGACTTCAATCGCCAGTTAGCTGATGCCATTGATCAAGCAAATGAGCGAATCATGGCTCATTGTCCTTTTTCGACTATGCTTCAATTTCAAAAATCCTTATCAGCTGCTATTAATAGAATTTTGGAGAAGTTTTCCTCTTATATTCCACCTTTTGTTACTTCTGACTCGTCCTCCTCACCAACTTCTGTAGATCCTGATGCTATTAGGACAAATTGGGATTTTCAGCAAGAACATTTAGCAATCACAATCGCTCGGGAAAAAGAAGAAGATGAAATAGATTTACCTGTAAAAATCGCTTATGATCCGAGTCTTTTACGTTCTCAAGTGTTTGTTATTGATAATACTGTTTTTATTTATTTATTAGATTCCCCCATCTTACCTACAGGAGTTCAGTTTGGGTTAGGATTAAAAATGGAAGATATTAACGTGGCTAATGCTTATGCTCACCTTCTTTCGCATATTTTCCAAGAAATGTGGATTCTCGGGCTTCCCACTCCAACTGTAGACTCCATAGTTCAACCAATGGCTAGGGATCCAGATTTAATTGCAGGAATAGAGAAGCTTATTCAACAGGGTTGGCAACTTCTTTATGAAGATACTCACCCAGAAATGCCTCACGTGGGTCTAGTTGCTCCTGATCCTATCTTTGGTGCTTTTCGCGAGGCTGGGATTCTTTATCTCCCTCTCAAAGAGAAGGATAATCCCGAAGAAATCCGTCAATATGCGTTTAACGAAATGGCTGAAATATTCTTGCAAGAAGTGAGTAAAGAAGGGAAATTGTTCGAAGCAACATGGTTTGATAGCACTGTAACACTTCTTGGGGTAGAATGTTTAACCCGTCATTTTACGATATCTTTTCCTGAGCATTTTGTATCCACTGGAATTTTTTCTGGCGTTAATCTTGACTATTTTAGTCCAACTTCTCCCACTGATCCTCCTTCCTGTGCGGTTTTTCTCTATCATAACCGGGCTATTACGGCTGCTTGGGCGGTTTATCCTCCGAATGTAATTACTATTATGAAAGCGATCTTAGGTATTGGGGGTTAATCAGAATTTTCTACTCTGTTAAGAATAAGTGAAATTCTTACAGTGCTAGGAATATGTGTTTTGAATCTTCTATATCACTTCATTAAAGTAGAAACTACTCATCCTTGTTAATAAGATTGGAATAAGGTTGTTGTATAATTTTTAGGTTTTTTCCGAAATAAAAAAGAATATATACTATGAGCTCGATAGTAATAAACAGAATAATAAAGATAATAAAGAACATAATAATAATCAAATAAATGAGATAATCGGAATGATCCCTGATATAACACATTGGATTGATAAAGAACGAAATCAGCTACTTAACGGAGCTACTCGACTAATATTATTAGCTATAATTGATAAGAACCGAGAAACAGGTGTTCATGGATATAATATTGCTGCAGAATTAGAAGCTCAAACTCGGGGAGAAATTTCAAAATCTACGGCCTCGTTCTATGCCATTTTACGTAGACTCGTTAATGATAACCTTGTAACGTTTAAAGAAGGCGATTCTCTCAAAGGTCCCCCTCGAAAGTATTATTTTCTTACAGAAGAAGGAAATATGGCAATGAAGGCATTATACCAGAACTGGGAACATTATTTCAACATTATCTCGGAATTTGAAAATTTGAAGGAAGAATAAAAGTGAATATAACAGACAAGAACGTTAATGAGTATTTAAACCAAGTAGGGAGTTATTTAAAGGGTTTAAATGACAAAGATCAAATCTTACAGGAGTTAAAAGCCCACATATGGGATTTAGCACATGATATTTCTGAAGAAGAGAACGTTTCCGTAACTCAAGCGTTTGAAATTACTCTTACTCGAATGGAAGAACCAGAGACTTTGGCAAATCGTTTTTTAAGCGAGTTTCCAGAGCTAGGAGATAAATATACACCAGAAAAAAAAATAACTGAGCAACAATTCCTACTTATTGGTGTAATTGGATTTTTATTTGTCGGGTTTGCTTCTGCAATATTCACTATAATTAGTAACGAGTCTTGGATATTCTGGGTCTTTACTCTGATTCCAGGAATAGTTCTAGCGGTAAGTGTATTAGGTTTCCTTTATTTTAAGGATGAAAAAGAATTTCAAGAACAAATGGAAGTTTTTCGTGGAGAAATCAGAAGACATTTCATCGTTGATAAAGAGATTAAACCAACAGGTTTTTGGGGGGCATTTAGAACGCATATGGGTGGATTATTGGGTGCTTTGGCTGTATTATTAACCATAATATTGGTATTTTGGATCGATGTAACTGGCGTACTCCCTTTATTTAACGAGAACTGGTATATGACTGGAGCTTTCGCCTGTTATATTGCTTGGGTATCATCGTTAATCGCGTATCTAGCACAGTTCTTCCTTGGACAAATTAGGATTTCAAGGCTAATCACTGCAGCGGACAATACTCTTGGAGGTTTGTGCTTAATTACTCTCTTTCTAGCATATCCTTTCACTATCGGTCAGGCATTAGTATCATTGTTTGGTTCTAATATTCCTAATTTGTTGGTAAACGCTGATTTTTTTCTCCATATCATTTTTGGAATAGCAACAATCGTCATGATAATATCTGCCATTTATAGTTTTTTCAAATTTGGCGTCTGGCAACCTGAGGAGAAAAAGTCTCTATTATAGGAGCTAAAACAAATGGTAGCAGTTCCATATGAAATGATTAGTGAAATATCAGCAAATTTAGCAAAATTATTGGGAGTTATTGGAGTAATTTTTGTCTTTTTTAAATTAAATGACAAATTATTGCAAAATCAGACATATAGTACTTTTTATCAAAAGATCAAACTCCCCTTCTATCAGATACATGTTAATGGTACAAAAATTGCTATTATCTTGGCATTTGTGCATGGTTTTACAGTAAAACCAATAAATCAGTCATATATAATTACTGGGTGGCTTTTAGGAATTACTATGCTTCTATTATTAGTTCTAGGGGTGCTCTTGAGTATCAAAAACAAGTCTAAACCCATGGAAACGGAAGAAGACCTTGAATGGAAAACAATTAGAATAATAAAATGGATTTTGACTGCTTGTGCTTTGCTTTTCCTTTTTCTCCATTATCTACCCATGATTAGAGAACAAATCAAATTCTAGTAATAGAGAAATCTACAAGCCTCTCATTGTTGGATAAGCGTAAATTTGCCACAATCAATGTTCTTTTATTCACAAACACATTGTAGAATTTCCAAAAGTTTGATTTTTAGGAATGAGTATAAATGAGGACTTCAGAAATCGAAAACATACAAAAATCGCTAGATATTTTTGTTGAAGGGCTCAATCGTCTGGATTATGACATGATTATTGGGCTGTTTATCCTCCGAATGTGATTACGATTATGAAAGCGATTTTAGGTCTTGGGGATCAATCGGGGATTAGAAAATGATGAAACTTAATCAAAATAATATTAAACTTAATTGGTAAAATGTTAAACAAGAGTAGTAGTTGCTTCCCCCATCTTATCCAATACATGAGCGAAATAACTGATACTAAATTAACTATTAATACGGTCAGCGATGATTAATATTTGATGTTCAGGCACAACAGGTTCGTTGATTCCTAGATAAATAGCCTCAATCATCTCAAATCCCTGTGATTTCAGAATTTTTTCCCATCCCTTTACCCTGAGAAAATTGAGTGGTACATTAATATCTTCGTCTCCAATTACTCGATTATGAAACCAGTCAAAAAAGCTATTAGTTATCCTTATGTTATCCTCTTCAACATATCCCTCTGTAATGACTAACCGTTGTTTGGTTATTCTTGCTGCCTCCTCTAATAGATGTTTCGGGTCACTTGCATGATGTAATACGGCATATAGAATGGTAGTATCGACTTCCTCATCTGCTAAAGGTACTTCTTTTTCAGGATTGTATAAGATTAATGGTAGGTCAGAATAATTATAATCTATAATATCAACTAGCAGGACTTCTTTCTCAAGATGTTGTTTGATTTCTAATGCTAAAAGTCCATTTCCTGTACCAAGATCAAGTATTTTCTCTCCTATAATATGGTTTTTTATTAAATTAAAACACCTTTTAGCGCGTTCGAATTCAAGAGTTTTTCGATCTGTATCATAATCATGAGAGTCAATCCTTTTCCTGAGAAATTTCCGTAGTGTTCCTTCAACTTCAATAAGAGGTATTCCCTGTTTCATACCTTTCGTTATGGTTCTATTTACATACAACCAGAATATATGTCTTTGGAGGAATTTTAACTTAGCATTTTTCATGGTAGATAAAAATAGTGATCGAATTTCATTCCAATAGTGTTTATCTTTTTTATTTTTTTTAGAAAATATTGGATATATGAGGGTTTCAACAACAGAAATGTCGTTTTGATGAATAGGTTTGTTAAATCTAATTGTTTCTACTTGAATCATTATTTGACACAACTTCTTGCTTTTATAGGTGAGCAATTACTCAATTATTTTTAAGTGAGCAATTGCTCAGTTACTTTATAAACCTTATGAATGGGTACCCTTTCGGCTTTGCTATGACACTAAACAAGAAATTTACTCGTAATAAACAGGAGAAAATTGATCTAATTTATGATACATTCTTCAAACTAATCTTAAAACAGGGATATCACAAAACAAGCACAAATCACGTTGCTAAATCAGCTAAGATTAGTATTGGTACGATTTATAAGTATTTTCCGAGAGGGAAGGAAGATATCATAAGAAAATATTTTGAAGACTCAATGGAAACCTTTTTTGATACTCATGACTTGAGTCAAACACATGACGAAAATATAAGAGATTTTCTCAATCATTTTGTTTTAGATTTGTTCAAGAATCACGAGGAAAATAAGGGATATAATCTAGCATTTAGATCTACCATTCAATCTGATAAAATGTTGCATGATACACACAAAGAAAAAGTTTCCGATTTTTTTAAAGATTACGTGCAGAAATTAAGGAAGAAAAATAAGCATTTTCAACAATTTTCCGAGGCAAGATTGGTTGAAGTCTTTGTCTTTATGTATAACCTTGTCAATGCGGTTATGTATCACCATTTATCTGTAATGGAATTGTTTGATACAGATGAAAAATTTGTTGAATATCTTTCAAACTTGGTAGTTTTTTCATTAAAGTATTATCTTAAAACGTGAACTTAAGCAGCTAAAATCATTGATTTCTGTTTATCCGTAGTATCAGCAGCACATTGATTACTGAGGGGCAATAGGGAGAAAGCTTGACTAGATACAAAGTAGACAGTTATCCCAGAGAGACCAGACATAGAAACAATC
>JAEOTY010000342.1 GCA_016839625.1 Candidatus Hodarchaeota archaeon | reverse complement strand
ACAGTGGTACAACAAGTATCATACCATAAACCGTTATATTGATCAATATTGCTACAGGTAAATCACTTATGTATATCGCTATAGCAATTGGACACACTGTTAAAACCAGGATCATTCCAATAAACATGGTTATGAATCCCAGTAGCCCAGGTAAGACATTAACAGTGGATTTTTTCTTGAGGACGCTAACCCAGCTGGCTAAAGGCGATTTAAAGTACTTCCAAATCACGTAAACCGCTATTACTAGTCCTATTATCGTGATTACATCCAGTAAAAGCCTATAGCTCACCAATAAAATCTCGTTCTCCATTATGATTACAAAATTTCCTCCAAAACTCAAGAGATTGACTACACCATGTATTAGTATCGGGTAAATGACGTTTCGGGTAAGAATGTAAGCTATTCCACAAGCTGTTCCTATGAGAAAAACGTTCCAAAAATGCGTTATGGTATAAGCTATATTACCATTAACAAGATCATTGATCGTATGCGATAATGCAAATACAATGCTCGTAGCGAAAACTGCTGCAACAGGAGACATTCCTCGTTTTTCTAATATTGGAATCATTAATCTGCGATTCAAGAGTTCCTCGAGCAATGGAGCACCAATGGAAACTGTAGTGAATTGAATAATGATATTGAATGGGTCATTTAGATGTTCAGTAGTGAGAAAAATAGTTGAGTAAGAATGTTCTAACCCTAAACCAAGAATAGAAAATAAGTTGGTGAGAATTTGACTGCTTAAATAGACAAGCGAAAATCCTATACAGAGCGTTAAAACCGTTTTTAACAAGTTATTGCCACTTGTTGCCGCGAACTCGGTATCTTTAATCCTGAAAAGAGGAATGATTATGAAAACAACTATTATCGTGCTAACAATTTGACTCAAGAACATGATAGTAAGATTGGCTATGATTGGATCTTCTCCGAATATCAATTGTGGTGTAATTATTTCAATTGATAATATGATTATTTTTACCATAGTCATCAAAGCTATACCAGCTGATAAAACTAAAACTGGAGCTAGAAAACGATATTTGTCCTTACTCTCATCCTTAAACTTACTTTCACTATTGAATATCTCTCTTGAAATTAATTCTAAAATCAAGATGTTAATTATATTTACTGATACAATGATCACCACGAACAAGCCAAAATAATCATTTTGAGGAACTGAGAAAATAGCGTTTACAAGTACAAATAAGCCATCAATGAAAAAGACATTGCCAAGTATCATCGCGTACAAGATGCCAAAAAGAGTAATGTATTTCACAATGCTATTTTCGATGTTCCCTTTGAACAAAGTAAAACGATTATTTATCTTGCCAAAGAAGAAACTGTGTAATATCAAGAATCCCGTTGGAGCGATGATGTTTACAAAAGCGATTTTTACTATAGAAATCATATTCTGGGTTGTTAAGATACTCATTGATAACACCACAATCAGAGCTAAGGGAATTTGAGTAACTATACCCATCGTTATCTGCCTAGATCGAAAGTGATCCCTAGTAGAATACGGGAGGGCTGAAAGGACTCCATCAATTTTTTTCTCTGCAGAGGAAAGGGCTTTATTATAAAAGAAAGGTACTATACCCGAGAATAACACCATTGGAATGAAAAATATATCCAAGGAAAAGAATCCTGTCAGGATAACAAAACCTAGTACGTTTAGACTAAAGAGTATGGGAAAAGCTAGTCCCATAAAAAAGTACGATATCCCTCCGAAATCCCGGGGAATCATCTTTATACTCTGTTTAATGAAAGTAAATATCGGGTGGACTGAAGTCTTGATGGTAACATCAGTCGTTGATAATTCACCTGAAAATTCACCTTCAACACCACTAAATCCTACTGTTTTTAACGTGTTATACCCTTTCCAGATTGAAATGAAGATAATTCCAAGAAATACTAGTAGTCCAATGATTGATGTAAACATTAGTGAGACAGGGATCGAATAATCAGGATTCACTAGCAAGATAGTACTTAAATAACCACTAGAAAAAAAAGGTAATAATGAAAGCAGATGATTTAATTCAGCTGTATTTAAAGCGTCAAGAAAACCACCATGAAACATTTCCACTTGAAAGATGAACAAGAACACGTAAGTGACGGGAATGATGACAAGGTTCATGAATATGATTAAACCCGTGAAAATAGTACCTAATACAGGATTTCCAGTTGGAATATAGATTTTATGAGCTAAAAAGCGCGCAAAAATTATCATTGCAAACACGGCAAAGATAATAGTCAGTAAATTATTCAAGATCAAAAGAAATAGGAAGTAAATGGTTTTATCGAATGCTAATGGTGTATCGATATACAGGTAAACTAAAAGGTGACCTTGAGATAAATAAAGTGCAATAAGCGGGGTAATGATTAAAATAATGATGATTTGCATCCAATTCATCCGTACGAGCGTGAAGAATGTTAGTTTCTGTAAATCTTTCCGCATAAGAGGGTAAGGTTTTAAAAACTCTAATATTTCACCTTTCATTAAGATAACGATGTTCATAAGTCCGAAAAAAAGTACATATACGAATATAAAGAAATCATACAATGCAAATGCTAAACCATCAGTAAATAGTCCAGAGTGCAAATAATTCGGATCAAAACATGTCGATAAGAATTCAAGCAAGCTTCTAAGCTGTATAATAGCTGGGTACATGACTAATAAAGTAACAAGATTGGTAAGTAATTGCACTCTTCGCGCGCTGGTTATATTCTTTTTGTATCCTTCAAGAATTTTAGTTTTCCGGGCTCCACCAGACATTATTTGCCCTTGGTAGAAACACTCTTCGTATAAGACTTTCGATAACCGCCATGATTCAGATCTGTTCAACATCTCTTCTCACCCTCAATTATTTGAAAGTTCTCTTAATTTCTCGATGAAGCCTTTAGCTGACTCAGTTTGTCCAGTTAAATTGAGGAATATGTCTTCTAAGGAAGTTGCTACCGTGGTTTTAGCTAGTTCTTGCAGCTCTTCGAATGTACCTTCGGCGACCATCTTACCCTCGTTAATGATACCAATTCTGTCACATAATGTTTGAGCTTGCTCCATTATGTGAGTGGACAGTATAATGGAACCACCTTTTTCTCTGTGAATTTGGAATATTTCTTTCAATATTCGTGCAGATCTGGCATCCAGTCCTGAAAGCGGTTCATCTAAGATTAACACCTTGGGTTCGTGAAGTAATGCAGCAATCACCTGTATCTTTTGCTTGTTCCCACGACTGAGACCACCAATGAACGTATCATAATACTCCAAAGCATTTAGCGAAACGAGATACTCCTT
>JAEOTY010000341.1 GCA_016839625.1 Candidatus Hodarchaeota archaeon | reverse complement strand
GATTGACGAAGTTTGAATTAAAAATCTTCATTAATTATTGCTTTGAATTATATTCTATTCATTTTCCCATCTATTTGTTCTAGAATCCATTAAAAATCGACTTAAGTTGATGATGGACAGATAAAGCGATTCTTCCATTGCTGTGTTAATTTCTCCAAAAACTTCACTAAAAACTTCGGCTGAAAATCCAGGTATTGAGTTAGGGGGAATACCAAGAGTATTTATGTCCAGATTATATAGATAATGACATCTAGTACCTGATTCGATTAATTCTTCTTCTATAATATTGATTGCTTGGATCAAATCTGTTTCAGTCAAGTTCCTAGGTTTATTTAATTGAAATTCAATATGAGAAGGTTGTTCTCCTTCCCATCCGTCCTTTTTTGCTTTTAGAAGTGAATCCCCTAGCCTTTGCAATGTGAGGACCAGAGATTTTTCTTCGATACTAATTGAATCTTGGATATTATCTCTTTCAGAATTTTGAGAATACTCAAATAGCATCCAGATCCCTAATCCTGAGGGAAATGCCCGTAGTCTACATGAAGTGCTGTGGGAATAGTTAAATCTGATCATTTCATCTTCTATTGTTTTTATTGCTTGAATAAGATTCAACAAAATCACATTCTATTTTCATTCCTTAAATGGATGATCTTGATTGCTATGATCAGTTCATTGCTAGATAATCTATACAGCAAAGTATAAATCCATAAAGTCTTGTTAATTCTAAATATTGTCTCTTAATAGTATTAGAAACTCTCGTATATTCTGCTCACTTGCTTTGAAATTAAGTATATCTTTCAATTTCTGTTTTGGATTATTTAATTCATCATTAATTTCATTTATTAGAATTTCTATTTTTTCTTGCGAAAAATCTCTCTTTAAGAGATCAGCTATTTCTTTAACCCGACTTTGTGGGTTAGAATCGAATATTATTGGGTATAATACCAAGCTCAGAGGTGAGAGCCATCGATCACATAATAATTGACCTGGTTCTTTGGCATAATGACGCAGGCATTTTGGACAAGAATAAAAATTAATCACATCAGTCGAATCTGGTAACACTTCTAGTTTTATGTTTTTACATCTCAAGCAGTATTCAGATTTGATCTTTTTCATGATTATCCCTATCTTAGTCACGGTGGAACCTTTTTCTTTCAAACTAATGACTGTATTGAAATAGATCCTTGTTCACTCTAAGTCATCATATGGATGTTCGATTAGGATCTCATTAATTTCATCCTTCATTCGATCATGAAAGTCAATCCTGATCCTTTTTAAAAGATTTAATTGAGTTTGAAATAATAATCGTCTAGGATCTTGATTGGGAATTCGATTTTCTAATTCGTACCTCGAGGCCATGTTAAATGTAATATCTTTCATTAACCAGAACAGAAATTCATCTAGATTTTCAGTTGTTTCTCGTTTATGTTCTATTCCTCTCTCCCAAATTACGTAATGGTAACCTCTCTTATCGACTTCAATATGAGGATCTCCAAAACCTGTGGGGGTATTTCTTACTACCATTAACTTCTTTGGTGCATATATCTGCTTACAGTATTGCCTAATTTTCCTTCTAATAGTTGAAAGAGAAACATATGACAAAATCTATCATACCTCTATAGCTAATCTGGAATTTTGTAGATCTTATTCTTAGTGTTCTGTTATAATTTTACTTATTTTAAAGAATCTAAGTAAGAAAAATCCTTTTAGAATCTGATTATTTTTACTTTGAATTCGAATATAAATAGCTTATAATTCTTATTTTCTATAAATTAGCTAGTTTTAAAGTGAAAAATTCTTCAAACAAGCTTAATTCAAAAATAATAAACAAAGAACACGGCAATTCGGGAGTATCCGAAATCAAAATCGGTCGGGACTTATTGGCTTCTTTATCGTAACCTCCAAATATGAATCCTGACTTGTTTTTCGAGAAATAAAACGGAGTACCACCTCGTTTATCTTCAGAATAACCTATCCATTTTTCTATCAATTCTGAATGATTTTTAAAATATTCAATAAGGTGGTCTACTCTGATTTGATCTTCTAATTTCAATTTTTTCATATTACGACTGATTTTTTTTCTCTGGCTTTCAGAAAAATATAATGGGGATCCAAAATTTGTTGGAATGTGGCAGATCGTCCTAATTATTTCTTCTCGGCTCATAAAACATTCATCTAGAGTAAATAAATTATATTTTTAAATCTTATATGTTTTTAAGATAATCTATCTTCAGAAATAATGATATTTTTCACTTTCATACAGAACGAAAAAAAGTAGATAGATTTGGTTAACCTTTCTATTCTAAATCTCTCTTTTGAAGAATGGGATTCTAATGAGTCAAAATAGCAGTAATAATTTAGAAGAGAAATTCGAAGAAGCTATTAATTATGTATTTGAAATTCTTAGCTCTTTGAAAATTAAAATAATAACCTCGGCATTTACAGGAAGAAGTCTCACCCTTGTGAAAAGAGATGGATCTTACACGGGGAAAATTTTTGGAGCCATAAATTATGATTCCTTGACAACAACAAGTGATTCAAGTGGAGTAGAGCTATTATTCCCTGAAAGTGTTTTGTCTCAACTAGCTTCACTGGGTATAGAACCCTCACAACTCCATAGAATGGAAACTGATGAAAGATATATGCTAATACTTCCAAGAGAGAGCTATAAAAATAAGGAGTTACTTGTTGAACTAGTCAGACTAGCCTATGAATTAAATTAACTTCTTTCATAAATTTCAAGAAATATTCAGAGCAGATCTCATTGATTATGAACTGATAAATGTCATCAAACAATATTCAAGGATGTTCCATATCGAAATTTCACAGAAGCTAGCTTTAACAATTATAATGTATGTTTGAAGACGTTTGATT
>JAEOTY010000041.1 GCA_016839625.1 Candidatus Hodarchaeota archaeon | reverse complement strand
TGGAAATATTAGCAAAGAGACAACTAGGGTGATGATGATTGATAGATCCTAGAAGATTTGACACTGTACTTAGTAAAATTATCAAAAGTGAACCCGGAATCAAGAAAGTAATCCTTGTTGATCGAACTGGTCTAACAATTGCGCACGTTTCTAAATTCAGCTACGTTAGTGTTGATGTAGATGGGATCGGAGCTATTGCATCAGCAGTGTTCATGGCATCCGCAGAACAAGGATCAAATCTGACAATTGGTGGCTTAGATATCGTTACTTCAGAATTTGACACTGGTAAAATCTTTGCTAGCACCTGCGGGCGTGGAATTCTGACAATTATTTCTGATGCTGATGTTAATATCGGTATGATCCGTCTACTTATGAGAAAAGCGAATGAAGAACTCAGTAGTATTTTAGACGAATTTTTAGCTGGAAGACCTTCTAGAGCTACTACCGTAGGAGGGATGCCTTCTGCGACTCCTGAGGTTCGTACGAGTCTCGAAAAAGATGAACTAGAAGCAGCACTTCGAGAACTTGAAAAATTCTAATGAGAAACCTGAATCTCGACTCCTAAACTGCAGAGGAGATTTATTGCTTGAGAAAGGATGCAGAAGGTCGTCATCGATTCAAAGTAGTGTTTTATGGACCGTCATTAGGCGGGAAAACAACAACTCTGGCCTGGTTATACAACAAAGTTGATGGATTGGAGAAAGGAAAATTTACTCAATTAGCTGATCCTACTGGTCGTACCCTTTTTTTCGATTTTGTCCCAATGCAAGCGACCACTGGAGTCGTTTTTGATGTTTACACTGCTGCAGGTCAAGACCGCCATAAACATCAACGCAAGGTTGTTATTCAAGGAGTAGATGGTTTGATTTTCGTTGTCGATTCCAGTGCTTCACAGATTCAAGAAAATATAGACTCTTTTGCTGAATTGAAAGCGCGGTTAGGAAACCAACTGGGTACAAGTATCCCTCTTGTTATTACTCTTAACAAAAGAGATGTTCAAGACGCATTGTCTAGGACAGAATTGGTTAATAAATTAGAACTTCAAGAATATCCCATATATGAGACAGTTGCGACAACAGGTCTTGGTGTAAAAAGAGCATTTCAGTCATTAGCGCGGGAAATTCTTATGATCCGGCTTTATGGGACTAAAAAATCTCAAATAGTCCAGCCTTGAACTGGATTCTGCAAAAAAACTGTTACAATTAAAAAAATTACTTAACCAGTCTAGAGGCAATTGAACTCAGAAAAGAAACTCTAGCTATGACTTAGGTCGATAACAGAAGTTCTCACAATTTTATTTCTTTTCTGTAACTACTACTGTCCTTCCACGGACTTTCACTAAATCAGCATTCGATAACTTTTTCTGCAATGTCGAGAAAGCCTCTGAACGATCTTTATAAGGTGCATTTTTCAAAATTCTCACTTTTACAATTTTTTTCTTCTTAAGTTGCTCATTCAGTTCAGTCAATAGTTCATTTGATATCCCGTTTTTCCCTATCTGTACGACAGAGACTTCTTTTCCAATTTTTTCTTGTTTTTTCTTGTTCATTGCTTTTTCCGACAATTAAATTTTGATTGTTGAGTGTTTTTGATTCATTTTCTGAAGTTTGGCTGTATTGGACACTGAGAACAGTTACTTTCGTCAATCCAATAGATTTTAAAATAATTATTTACTCATTCCTAAAAAAAATCCCCAACACGATCAAATATATCATCCTTATGTTATGAACTAATATTTCTTTTGTTGACATTTTTATTATAAATCTACTTTGGTTGTTAGAAGATGTCGTTTTTAAGGAATCGTAGATTCTGACCAGATTTTTTGAGAATAAGAATTCACAATCTTTTTAAGGTTGAAAGCAAAAAAATCTCATAAGTCACTTGCCATACACACGGAAAACGACGTTAATTGATTTGAAGCCGATAAAAACAATTAAAATTAGAAAAAACAGGGGTGTAATAAGTGTACATTCCAGATAGTGAAGCTGATACCGAAATACACAAAGAAATAAATGAGGTATTGGAAGCATTTGTGAGTAAGTTACCGGCGATAGATTTTGCTAGTGTAGTATCCTTAGAGGGATTACCAATTTCATCGTGGCCACCAACTTTGCCGTCAGGCTTGGATGATGTACGAATCGCAGCTATGACGGCAGCAATATTAAGTTTAGGGGAACGTGCTGTGATGGAATGCGGAAAGGGGGAATTAAACCGTATCCTAACTGAGGGAGATTCTGGATACATAATTTCCGTGCAATCAGGTACAAAGGCAGTTTTAACGGCCTCAGCAAGCCGCTCTGTAAAATTAGGATTAATTTTTCTGGATATGAAACAAGCTGCTCAGAAAATTGCTAAAATTCTGGGTTAAATACTTAGTTTCATAAGCCGAACTCATGTGTTGCAATTAGGAAGAAGCAACAATGAGCTAACTAGGGAGGAATACGAGTATTAAAGCTCATAAAGACGATCTTTCATTTGTTGTGCTTTTTGACGACAAAATTCCTGAAATTGATGCGCATTTATTCCTAGCGATTTTTCTGCAGCAGATTCAAAGTGAATCAGAGCTTTTTCATAATTTTCTTGAAGAGCCTCAATCTCACCGAATAAGATATTAGCATGCATCACCCCAAAATCATCTGAGAGCTTTTCAAAATGCTGGATAGCTTCTCGAAGATAGTATGTTGCTTGGTCGGCACTAGAACCATCCCCTTGTCGTATGAACTGTGCTAATACCTTTGTCATATTGACTTGAGAAATTGCAAGAAATTGGTTGTCGTTTCTTTCTTCAGCTAATGAACGAGCTTTATCAAAATTGTTCATTGCTTCATCAAACTTATCCACACGATAGTAACACTCACCAATATTACAATAGGCATTAACAACGGCCTTATGTATATTTGCTCTTTTTGCACGATCAAGAGCTTGTTCAAATTTGGCAATTGCCTGTTCATAAAGACCGCTTTCATATAAGAGAAGGCCTTCCATTGATAAGACGTTTTCCTCGAGCATTGGATCCCCTAGTTGGGTTGTGAATTCCCATAACGCGTCTAGCCGGTTTCTAGTAAGATCATAATTCATAGAGTCAAGAAATAACTCTGCTTGTGCGAAAACAGCATGAAATTTTCCATTAACATCTGAAAGGATATCAAATATCTTGTAAGCCTTGGTAAAAATCTCCATGGCTTTTTTGGGATCTGTCATCATCATTTTTCGGCCTTGTTCGATTAGTCGCCATGGTTCTTCACCTATAATATCTCCAATGAGTTTCCATTCATTTTTAGGTTTAGCCATAATTATCGTTTTGATTTTCCATAAATTTGGTTTGTCAAATAAATCGGAAAGCAGGTTTAACAGGAGATTACTGTCACCACCAGCTTTTTCAGAGATGCTTTTGGGACCAACACCACGAAGTCTCAGATCTCCTTCAGTAAATTCAAATAAAATCCCTAATGGGACCGCTTTTGTTTGTGTTTCCTTCCACTTCCGTCCAACAACCACGAAAAAATTCTTGGGTGAAAATGACGCATCATCTCTTAGGACCTGCTTTAATCCTTTGATCCATGTATAATCTGTTTTGAAAAAACCTGCAATCAAATCGCCTTTAAATTCAGGATCCCAATCGACTAAGGTTTCTGCGTCAAATAGTTCGATTTCCTCCTCATGAATCCCTCCTAAGGAAAATACACACTTCCAAGTAACCATAAATAGCTTCACCCTTTTTATCTGACAAAGATAAGTGTAATTTTTAATTGCGGATTGTTATCTAATACTTATTTTTAACTATATGTTCTTTAATCAATGATTGAATCTGTGATTTACTTCTCTTCTTGAATTCTGAAGTATATTTTCTCAATTCAAAATCTTGTGCTATCTTTATACCTAATATTGAACGTAACTTTTCCTCTTAAACAAGTTTTCCTATTGAGAGAAACCTAAATAAGATATATCATGGCTCAGGATCATCAATAGAGAGCTTTTTGGCTCCACGATATCGTGGATGATATGTGTTTAACATTTTTGGTGGAATTCGCTTTAATTCGACCTCTGGAATATCTGATAATAGATCCCACGCTAATTCAAGGGTGTCTAAAATATCCCTTTCTTCATAATAACCCTGCTGTAGAAATTCATTCTCAAATCGATCAGCAAAATCTAAATATTTTTTGTCATTGCTTGATAAACTTTCTTCTCCGACTACTGCTACTAAGTCTCGCAGATTTCTTCCTTGAGAATAACCCGCAAACATCTGATCAGCCACAGGTTTATGACAGACATGAGTCCGGTTTTGACCTATCCCTTCACGCATCAAACGACTGAGGCTTGGCATTGGGTCAATGGGTGGGTAAATTCCGCGACGATTAAGATCTCGATCTACAATTAACTGTCCTTCTGTAATATAACCAGATAAATCAGGGATAGGATGTGTGATATCATCAGATGGCATAGAAAGTATCGGTAACTGAGTTATTGTCCCTTTTTGGCCTTTAATTCGGCCTGCTCTTTCATAAATTGTAGCTAGATCTGTATAGAGATATCCAGGATATCCTCGTCGGCCAGGGACCTCCTCGCGTGCAGCAGAAATCTCCCGTAGGGCCTCTGCATAGTTGGTCATATCAGTAAGGATAACTAAGCAATGATAATCATATTCATAAGCAAGATACTCTGCTACAGAAAGAGCGATTCGAGGAGTGATCAATCTTTCAGCAGCAGGAGAATCAGCAAGATTTAGAAATAAAATAACTCGTTCTAGCGCTCCTGTGTTTTCAAAATCAGATCTGAAGAAACGTGCTTCTTCAGTAGTTATTCCCATTGCTGCAAAAATTACCGCGAATTCCTCTTCCTTTCCAAGAACCTTCGCCTGTCTAGCAATCTGAGCAGCAATATTATTATGAGGTAATCCACTGCCAGAAAATAGTGGTAATTTTTGCCCACGAATAAGTGTATTCAGACCATCAATTGACGAGATACCAGTCTGGATGAATTCACGAGGGAATTCTCGGGCATATGGATTAATCGGTGACCCAGTTATGTCAAGACGATCCTCAGCAAAGATTTGGGGACCAGCATCTATCACTTTCCCGCTTCCAGAAAAAATTCGACCGAGCATATCTTGTGATACAGCAATTTTGATTGTTTCTCCAAGAAATCTCACAGAGGTTTTGTAAGTATCAAGACCCTGAGTTCCTTCAAACACCTGAACAACCGCGATATCTTCTGAGATTTCTAAAACTTGTCCCGTCCTCTTTTCATCGTCTGGTGCTATAACATTAACAATTTCTCCGTAAGAAACTCCCTTAATATTTTTGACAAAGAGGAGTGGGCCAGATATTGACGTTACTGTAGAATACGTAATAATCGAAGACGCGGTTTCATCTATCATTTTGTTTCACATCGAGAAACTGACTTTGCACTCAAAATAGCTTATCAAACTAGCTTTTCATATTTGTTTCGACAATTATTTGCTTAAGAAAATTCTTTGATTTATTTAATTTTTTTATTTCTCGATTAATTCCTCCCAATATGGGAAAAGCCCAGCTGTACACTCTCGCATTAAAACCTTAGCAGCTTCAGTTATATTCAATCGTGCACCTTTTAGGATCATACCACGATGTTGTGCGATATGAGAAATTATTGCTTCATTATCCATATCGAGTGAAGGAAGGTTGTACCGTTTGAGGATTCCATTGGTATAAAAATTTCTTATTCGGTCAAGAAAGAAAAAAGATGTGTTCACGGGATCTTCAAGGCTATCAATGGAAACGGCTCCGATAAATGCCTGCAGTTCCCTATTGGGATGGTCGAAGGGAACGATACCTGGAGTGTCATAAACTAGGATTTTTTTTGACACACGGATAATCTGTAAATGTCTTGTTATACCAGGCTTTTGTCCAGTAGGAGCGACGTGTTTACCTCTTAAGATATTTAGGAGACTACTTTTTCCAGTATTTGGAATTCCAACAACTGAAACTAAAATTTCTTGTTTATTTGGAGAAAGTGTTACGATTTTTTTGCGAAGAATTTTTGTGCCCTGACGATTTTGAGCTGAAATATAGACTGTAGGATATTCTCGATTGAAAATCCTTTTTGATTTTTCACATATATCCCGTGGAACCAAATCACACTTATTAAGAACGATAATAAAAGGAATTCCTAGTTTCACTAGATGTTTCTCGATTGTGGATACACGACTTAGGAGTGGAAGACGACCATCTATAACTTCTAGTACCAAATCGCTTTTTCGGATTAACTCGAACACTTGACGGTGTTCTTTACGTCGTCTCATTTCAATGAACTCAAGAAGACTTATCAGCGAGAGGATTAAAAAGCTAGTCGGATTCGCTCCCCTCAAAAGAATCAAAACAAAAAACCCAATACGTTTCCTAAATGATCTCTTTATTACTCCAATGACTTTAATTACAAGGAAAATGAGACATATGACGACAGAAGACGAGTATCTAGACTCACTCAAACGTGCTCGGAAAAACCTTCCAGCTCATGTCTTTGAGAAATCACGGTTCCAAATACCAAAAGCTGAAGTGTTTCGAGAGGGGAATAAAACATTTATTACTGATTGGAATCGCATATTGAAGGTTCTAAATCGAGAAAGCGATGCTGATCATCTAGCTAAACACTTAGCAAGAGAATTTGCCACATCTTCAACTGAAGATAGAGGACGATTGCTTTTGCAAGGAAAATTTTCACGTGGATTGATTAATCGTGAATTGGAATCATATGTGAAGGATTTCGTTCTTTGCGAGGAATGTGAAAAACCTGATACTAAGCTTGTTAAAGAAGGACGAATTTTAATTAAAGTCTGTGAAGCATGTGGAGCCCGTGGCGCAGTCAAATAATACTCTTCAAGATAAATCAATATGCGAACATGTTTTTTTCAAGGTTCATCGCAGACAAAAGGCTGAAATCCTCGCCTTATGTGACGAATCACTGCTAGGCCAAGAATTATCCAATGAAAAAGCACGAATGAGGATATCACCTGATTTTTACCGCGGGAAGAAAATTTCGACCGACGACGCCCTTCGGTTAATGAGAAACTATGCAAATGTTAATGCTGTAGGCTCGGTACTCGAACTTGGTATCCAACAGAAAGTCATTAATGCAGATGCCATTATTTGGTTTAAAAGTAAAGAAGGAAAACAGATTCCTCACTTACTAATATTCGCTATCCCACCCATTTGACGATTGAGGGTTTAAATTGGCATCGAAATGCATCGCCTGTGGCTTAAAGGAGATTTTTTTTAGTCGTTTATGTCAACAGTGCTATTTGAAAAATCATCCCATCTTGAAAAAGGAAAAAGATTTGCACATTGTCGTTTGTAATATTTGTGAACTCATTTCTTTAAAAGGACATTGGACAAATTTCTATTTGACTGATATTGGGACAATCTCTGTAAATACCCAGCTAGCTATGCTCATATCACAAGAATGGGACTTTTTTTACCGAATAAATCAAACAAAAACACATGATATCAAACTTGATGAAGATGTAAATGGCTATCCATCTGATATTACTGGTTTGGTAGATATATCTGCTAGCCCTGATCCATTTGTCCCATTAATGACCATTTCACGGGAGTTTATCGTCCACATTGAATGGGGCGAATGTTCAGAATGTCGAACTCGTTTAACAGGATCATATACCTCAAAACTTCAAATTAGGTCTCCAAAGGAGGTTGAAGAAAATCATTTGGAAGCATGGAGTGCTGAAATTGAAACAATGGGCCAATCACACCCGTTATCTGATGGGAAAAACCCTCTTTTTAAGATAAATTTCTTGAAATCAGGATTAGACGCATTATTCCAGACAAAACCTTCTGCTTACGCTGTAGGACGAACTTTTGCTAGCAAATATGGTGGTATCATTAGTGTAACCACAGAGTTTGCAGGATTTGATAAATCTAAATCCAAGGAATACCCCCGGAAACCTGTAGTTCTTGTTACATTGCCAGAATTCGATCCTGGAGAAATTTTGATTCTAAATGACAAGCCAATTCAAATTTTAGGATACAACGCTAAAGTAGAATATTGGGATTTTAATAAAAAAAATATAGAAAAAGTTCCAATAAAATCGTTTGTGAATTCTAAACCACGACTCATAGAAAAAGAATTTCGTCGGTTTCAATTAGTCAATTTTGAACAGGGAGGAAAAGTAGCTCAAATCATGGACACATACAATTTTGAGACTTATTTCATAGATGCCACTGATATTGCTGGTTTTTCAGAAGGAAGCGTTTTTGAAGGAATATTGTTTAATGGAACGTTTCTCTTAAGGCAAAAGAATAAGTAATCATACAAGAACTGGATGGAAAAACATACGTGACTAATCTTATGGATTCAAAGAATCTAAAAGTAATTATCACATCAGCAGCTAGAATTGTTTCTCATTATGAAGAAAAACAAATTTCCTTAAGGAATGCTATGAAGATCCTCCCCGATATTATGGGGGAAGTGCCCTCAAAGATCTATTCTCAGATCCACGCTGTAGTATTTGAAACAATAAGACATCAAAATGTCCTCAATCGGATAATCCATCTCAACTTTCAGAGACTTCTAGCTGACAAAATTGATTCAAAGCTCAGAAATCTCTTACGTGTTGTGACGTACCTTTTAGTGATATCTAAAGACGTAGAAAATGACCTTCGCTTTACAGTAGCTAGTCAGCTAACGCTGAATTCCATAAGTGATCCTAAATTGACTTCGCTGTTAGAAAACTATTTTGAAGCTTTGAGGAGTTGGAACATGACATCTTTTCTTGAAACAATAGATGATCCTGAAGAAAAAATCGCCGTTAAGTATTCTCACCCCACTTGGTTGGTTCGTGACTGGCTTAAGTTCTTCGGTGATGAAACTGAAAATATTTTGGAGGCTGCTAATCAGATTCAACCAGTTTATTTACGCCTTAATTTATTGAATCATGATAAAACAGACATTATTTCAAGATTAAGAGAAGAAGATGTAGAAGTGGAAGAAGATACTGACCTTTTCGACATAGTCAAAGTAATTTCTTGGAAGCTTCCTATTCCACGGCTATCATCCTTCAAGGAAGGATTCTATTATATCCAAGATAAAGGATCAGCGCTAATCTCCCACGTATTGGATCCTCAGGAAGGAGAAATCGTACTAGATGCTTGTGCAGCTCCAGGTGGAAAAACGACACACATTGCTCTCCTACAAAAGGACTTAGGTACAATAATTGCTCTTGACAATCATTATCGACGAATGACCGAGTTGAAAACGAAAATAAAACTCTTCAAATTGAAAAGTATTTCCCCAATCCTTTATGATCTACGATTGAAAGCTAATTTCAACATTAAATTTGACAAAATTCTTATAGATGCTCCCTGCTCTGGATCAGGAACCTTTGCCTCCCGACCAGACTCTAAATGGCGTGTTGATCGTCATCAGGTCAAGTGGTTAAGTAAATTGCAGTATTCTCTTTTGTCAAACGCTGCTTCCGTGCTTAAAGATCGAAATAATTGTGCTTTAGTATATGCAACCTGCTCTCTTCATCCATTTGAAAACGAGTCAGTTGTCAAGCAATTTCTTGTAGATCATCCGAACTTTGAACTTCACCCCCAGAAGATCTTTTTAGGAACTCCTATCCCTGAATTTCCGCTAGCGCAGCGTCTTTTTCCTCATTTGAATCATACTCAGGGATTCACAATATTTAAACTTGGGTTGAAGTCAATTTAACCGAAAAATTTGAGGAGATTGACCTGACCTGACGCTACTTCCTCAACATCAATATCCAGTGCACCAAAGAGTTGATCGAAAATGGAATCCACCATTGATTTGTAAGCTTTCACGTCAATCTTAGATGCATCAGCCATTAATTCCACAGGAGTGACCCGATCACCTGTTCGAGTTTTAACAAAGCGTATTAATTGCCCTGCTTTGATGAAAGGACTTTTTCGTCTGTTTCCATTGTGTTCAGCTTTATATTGTTCCTGATAGAATTTCTCCAGTTGTTGAGCAGCTTTCACATGTTGTGCGTTCACTTTATACCTATGTAACGGTTGAGTTAGTTGTATAGTGATCGCTAAATCTTCTCCAGAGTAACCACGCTTTTGTAATTTCTGATATATCCCTCCTACTAATTCTCTAACTTCTTTTTTCGCGGTGTCAAATTCCTCAATTGTATTAACGTGTGATAAAATAGTCAAAACCTGTTTGAATCCCTCTTGTAAAAATTGAGGAGTATTTCTTTTTTTCCCCATCAGTCCTTTAACATCGATACTAGAGTCAGGGTAGACTCCAAAATAATTTTTTTTGCGTTCTGAAAGGACTACATACCTGTAAATCTTCTCCATCTCCAACCTCACCTCTAAGGTCTCCTGGCTCCAATTAATAATCTCATCGATCTGTTCCTTACTTGGTTTATGTAAAAAAACCGAGTCAGTGTCTCCATAAAGAACCTGAATGTTCAAACTCTTAGCTTTTTGTATAGTTTTCTCAATTGCGTTACGACCATATGCTGTGGTAGAGTCAGCGACTGGAAGACAGTACAATGGGAATCTATCGCTGCCTACGACCCCATATGACGCGTTAATTAGTACCTTTAGGCTTCTTTCCAAAATCTGTAAGTAATTTTTATGAGGAGTCTCTTTTTTCGACTCAGGTTTAAGCCATTGGACTCGTACATCTTTTATAAAACCAATAATGTCAGCTACTACGCCACGATTTTTTTGACAAACCCAATAATTTGTTTGGGGTACAATATTGCTCTTACATTCCTCATGGGGACAGTTGATTGTTTCGTAGCTTAAATTGAAGGTGCCAATGATAGAAGGATAAAGAGAGTTCCCAGTAATTGAAACTTTACCATTTCTCCTAATCATTATTGTTCCATTTTTTGTTGAAACACACCACACTTTTCCCTTATATGGATGAATATGAATAGGATTACTTTGTTTTGAAATCACATTCCTTCTTTCATAAGAATGCAAAACTCGATAAGAAACATGATTTTTGTATACTCTCCCGAACGCTTTTGGATTTCTAATTTCTTTTGATAATTTTGCCCCAATTCCTAATTTAATGCTTAATTCTTGAACATCATCTACTAATTGTTTGCTAACACTTCCATAACTTCGATAACATTCTTTTCCTTTGTATTTACCTTTACTTCCATCTCCCAACATAAGACTATTCCATAATATTTGTAGCTGTTCAATATTTAGCATTAATAAGTCTCTGTGAATGAATCGGGATTGTTGCTTCGCAGGTTCCTTTTTTAACAATCTTGAAAATGTTTGAGCTAGTGATTTATTACTAATTGTTAAGACAGTGTATTTTCTTCCCTGTCCACTTTTGTATTCATTTTCTGTAAATTTATAACCGTTAGTTTTGCAGAAATTTTCTATAATCTTTCGCATTTGAGTTAATTCTGGCTCTTTGCTCTGATAGATATTTATAGCTCGCCCATTTGAGCTTACTCCTCCATCTGATAAAAAAAGCCCATATATAGCTAAAAATGAATCCATATCTAGTGAAGTTCCATTAAAATCAAATTTTTTTCTTCTTTCTCTCTCCCAATTGCCTGAATAAGGAATAGCATACCAATACTTTCCCATATCTTTAACTTCTGAAATTGAAATTGAATCTTTCCATTTCATCTTAGTTTTTACTTCTTTTTTCCTGTTACGATCGAAATATAGAACTCTATGATTTGGAGTAATGAACTGCTCTATAGAATCAGTATCCAAATGGTACATATCTCCATCATAATCATATTCATACCTTTTTAGAATTCTATTGTATTCTAATCTTTTTGTATTAACGTTTAAAGTTAATACTTGATCATTCTCTTGGATTTCATCTTTGTTTTTCCATCCATCGCATGTTAAAATCTCAGTTTCTTCATCTAAACAAGCGAAATCAAGAACTGCCACATCAAAATGAACACCTGGAACAGGGTCAATCACTGTTGCTCCTTTGTATTTCTTCCCTTTGATTATGGCCTCTGAACTAGCTTGAGTTCCTTTCACTTGTAGATCTTCTTGATTTGGGATAAGATACCCCCTTCGACGATGTTCGTAATAAAAGAGACTCCTTACCCAGTTGGATACGCTGGTACGTACTAGATCATCAATCGGTATTCTAGAAATTCGACTTAAAATGAATATCAAGTTCAAAGGTGTTTTGTCATCGAATAATAGAAGATCTAAAGTAATTTTTGCATCTCGTGCGCAATATGAGATTAGCTCCCATTCCGTGAGATCTGAAATCTCTTTTGTAAGTGGAACTTTTCCGATTCCCAGGAGCGATTGAGCAATTGTGTCTAGATTCTCCTCTTGGTACCGATTACCAAACGCATATGATCTTATAGCAACGTTATGATAAAATCGGTAGAGATCCAAGTGCATTCCCAGTTTGGGAAAGTTACAGTCTTTATTTCGACGATTCCATTTGATGGGACTGAAAGATCCAATCTTGAGGTGTCTTGCACGTTCGTGGAGATAAGGAAAGTCAAAATTGTCTCCATTAAAAGTTACTACAATCGGATACTCCTTTAACAGCTCAAAAGCTCGTTTTAAAAGAGACTGTTCACTAGTGAATGTTTCAACTTGGACATTCGGTGACAACTCCTCAGGTTTATCACCTTTAACTATACCCTTACGTTCTAATACTAAAGCAATCTCCTTATCTTGATTATCAGCAAAACATATACAAATTATTTTGAATTTAGGATCCGTAGCTTGGGGAATTTGTCCTTTTGAGTACTCAGTTTCGATATCGCAAGCCACAATTGGCATATCAGGTATTTCTTGTGTAAAATCATCTCGAAAAACCTCAATTAAACCTTCATACCTCGCTAAATGACTAATTACGTTTTTTGGGATATCCATCCCAGAGCTTATAGTTTGAGACTGAATAAACCTTTTACGATCTGGATTCCACCAATATCGTCTACCAGGTACAATTTGGACGTCATAAATCCAATTCTGATGATATTTAATCCTTGATTCCCATGTTTCTCCGACAATGTCTCTTACCTTAGGTACTTCACTTGGGGTAGGAGTTACAATCCGAGTGAGGTCAATATCCATTTCATTCAGGAGGTCTCTCTTTCTTATGGATTCAATTCTCTTTGTGGTTCCATCAGGAAACTCAATTGCTTGTATTTTCTGAATAGAGTCACGACTATAACAATATGGTTCGTGGCCGTAAGTATCAGTAATATAGACAATTTTTTTGTTTTCTACATCATATAATTTGATCCCAGCACCATTTGTTTCCGCATCATAAACAGTACTCAAAACAAAATAATCTTTTTCTTCCTCTAATTGTATTGATTTAGGTTTCATCTCTTGAATCCCAAGGGATTGATTACAGAACTTTAAATGAATAAATGATAAAAAGATTTCATGAATAAATAGTTTAATTTATTTAAAAAGAACCTGAAAGTTTTGATAATGACTTAATTTAGCAAGAATTTTTCCTTTGTGGTAGAGATGGCAACTATTGAAGCGATTGAAGTAAATACGAAAAAGATTGAAACCTTAACAAAGGTGGCAAGGCTGCTTGGAGACCAGATTCGTGAACAAAATATCAAAATTGATAAGCTCCAGGAAGAAATAAATAAAATACAAGAACAGCTTGAACGAACAACTATTTCAAGCGTATCATCATTTCCAAAACCAGAAAAAGACCCTGATTCAGAAACATCTGCTTTACCTCAATTCCAATCCTTCCAAGAAAAGCCTCAAATGCCAGATCTAACCCAATTTATGAAAGAAAAACCACGAAATGTTCTTGTAGCAAAAGATTCTGACAAAGAGGAATTGTTACGAGCCTTAGAAGTGATCGATAACCTTTAACCAAATCAAAAATATTCTACTAAGTTAATCAATCAACGTAAAACATTTCGGACCAATTGCCGAATTTCTAATGGTACTTGATCCTTGTTACCTAAAAGTGTTGTGATATAACCACCAATAAGATCAGAGCGTTGTAATTTATCTATTTGATAGAGTTCTTCTCCCTCAGGTGAAATTTCAACTTTTAAGATATTCCGATCCACAAAATCATTCAAACGTCTTTGAAGATCCATTCGCTTTTCTGTGGGTATTCCTAAGATGTCACGTATCTGTTCTTTTGTTAAAGCTTGTTTTGATCCTAAAATGAATAAAATCCAATTGTCAGGATGAGCTAAAAAGAGTTTAACTAATTGACGAAGATCAGTATCAATAATTAGTGAAGAAGGTTGGTCTGATTTCATAGTAATTTCTTGGGTAACTTTGTAGCTCAATTCTCTACTTGATGGAGGTGGACGACTGATTTCAGCAAATTGTTCTTTTAGTCGATCAACTTCCTTACGCAAACGATCAAGGCCATCAATCACATGTGGTGCTGTTGCATTGTCAATGGTTATGGGATCCTCAGAAGTAATGGCATCGCTTTCTCTTAAAATCCGTTTTAATTCTGCGGTTTCACGGCGAGTATGTTGAAGAATGCGATCAAATTCTTCAAGCTTTTCTGTAAGGTTCTCTTTGTCTCGTTCGTCTACCGCTCGAGACCAAGTTAAACTTTCGTTACTACTCTGCGTTACTGTTTCTAGTCTAGTCTCAAGCTCTTCTTTGATTGCCTTTAACTCATCAATCCAGGCCTCTTGGTTTTGGATTTTCGCATTAAGACGTGAAACTCGGGAAGAGCGAGTACTCAGAATCACTTTATTGTCTTCGTTATTAGGAATAAGATAAACAGGGATATTGCGTTCAATATTGCTACTATCTCTAATCATTCCTATATCATACTTGATACCGAGCATGTCAATGAGTTTGATTAGTTCTCGAGTTTCATCATTATCCCGAAACATGTAAAGGTTTTTTTGATCGCTTTCATAGCGATAGATCCTCGAAAATTGAAGCCATGTCGTTACAAAATCAACAATGTCTTCATCCTGACATTTAGTGATAGATCGAATGATTTGTGGGAAGTTAGCCTGAAATTCCCCCGTAAAAGCTTTAACTAAAGCAGAACAAATTTGTACGGGGATTTTAATGTAAAAACCTCTTTGATTTTGAGTGATTTCCCCATCAGGACAGAGTTGAACATCAAATATTGAATCAAAAGTTTCAATAAGACTCTCCACTTTTCTTTTCTCTTCTGTTTGATAAGTCCCAGTAATGAAAACATTTTTGGACAAGGTAAACAATGCTAAAAGTTTCGTAAGAGAATTATTATGAGTCTTAATTGGAAGTTTTAGAGGAAGCTGATTCTTCTTATTGCCAATCGTTGTCACAGTAAAAGATGTCATGAGTAATTCGCGTTTATTTTCAACTAAAAGACGAATTGTAGAAAGGGGAATCGACATTTCAGGATTAGAACGGTAACGAGACCATTGTGCACGACTGACTACTGGTTCCAGACTCTTTAAGACTACCGTTTTCTGAAAAATAAATCTACGTCCTCGAGGAGTTAAGTTTACTCGGGTATCTTCAGGAAAATCAGCTAAAGTCAACCATTCTTCTATTTCGTGATCGACATCAATTTTTGATACTGATCTTTGAATGGATTCGTGTAAATCTGCCTTTTCCATGACGTAGACTCCGAAGACCATTTTATCGATATTTTAACTAAAAATACTTTAATCCAATATGAAGCTAGTAATGTCTACTTATATATTCCCCTCAGGTATTCATGAACCTTTCTGATTCAATTTCTCTTTATTTGAAGCGTTGACTATTTCTGCTTCAAGATACTTCTTTTTTAGAAATGGCATTAGGAGGAATTGGTAGAATAGGTAAGCAGAACCCAAAACAACAACTAGAATATAGAATAACGTATTAAAATAAGCTGCTTGAGCAGCAATAAATGCTTCTACATCAGCTGGACGATTAATTATGTCTTGTAAATCACCTTCGTACAAAACTGATCCTAACCACGCATAAAATATACACCGAATAATTGATCCAATTAAAGTAGCAATAAAATAGGTTCGGAACTTAATTTTCAAAAATCCTGATGCATAAGAAACGGGATCAAATGGCATGATAGGAATTGCTCTTGCCAGAAGAATAGTTATTGCACCATATTTTCCAATATAAAAATCAAGAACATCAAGATTTTCTTGACCGAGAAAGCGTTCCATCATTGGACGTCCTCCAAGAACAGCAATATAATATGTCAAAATACCAGCAAACATAGACCCAATAATCCCCAAGACGGAACCCCATACGAGGCCCCAGATAAGACCTGAAGATAATAGAACTAGTTCTGAAGGAATTGGTACTAAAATCCCTTGAACACCCATGAATACTAGAAAAAGAAGCCATCCCCATGCTTCTAATTCGAATATGGGAACTATAAACCAGCGAACAACCTTGTCAAATAACCATGTTTCATCTTGATATTGAAAAATCAATATCATGACGCTTACAGCAAAAATGACAATGAAAAGTATTATCCAAATCCATGTGTTTTTAGTATGACCTGTAAATGTTCGCTTAATAGCTTCAAATAACCATTCAATAGTCTTTCTTACTACATTTTCGGTTTCTGTTTCCTTTCCATTAGATTTACTAGATCTCTTGCTATCCATGTTCCAAACAATTCCTTTGAACATTAGAGATACATTGAATTACCAATAATTTTCATTTAAGTAGACGAAGAACCGATCTCTGCGTGAAAGACGCGATTTATTCAATTTAATCAAAATTCCTACCAAAAAATGATAGATCTTCCTGCTTATTGGGATTAAATGGTGGTCTACTGGTCTAATAGCTACAAGTTTGAGTGTTTTATCAAACCAATACTGCGTCAACAGTTCCATTTTGGCCTGGACGGCTGGTAACGCGCGCGTTTCCACTTTTCGTCTTTATAATTGCTCCTTTTGTAATAATCTTTCTTCGAGCGAAGTCTCTATTCGCAGGATTATCCACGACATCTTCAATTTGTATTTTTTCTGAACCTTTTTTCTTTGAAGAGGATATGTTGGCATATCCATAACTTTGAAGCCTTGTTTTCCGATTTCCGCCTCGTGTACGTATAAATTTTTTTCGTTCTTCCCCGAGTATTGTTAGAGCCGCGGGCCGTGCTAAATCCCGTTTTTTCTTTTTAATAGAAACACGATAACGTCCACCGCTTGGTTTCCGAACGGATCTCTTTTGTGATCTTGCCACATGAATCTCCTCAAATCTTACGTCAAAAAATTGAATTAGACCGTCAATTATTTTAACTTCTACATTAAGCGGTCTGTTTATTTTGATTTTAAATATCAGCTTCTTT
>JAEOTY010000340.1 GCA_016839625.1 Candidatus Hodarchaeota archaeon | reverse complement strand
TTGTTCATTGGGTCACGGGGCTACATGGATTTGTAAGTATCATAATGATTGTAGGATTAGCTACTTTGTTGGGGATGGTCAATGGATTTTTTGTAGGTAAGGTTAAACTGAGTCCAATTCTTGTGACAATAGCAACATATCTCATCTACATGTGGATGACTCGATTTTTCATGACAAGAACGATCGATGGTAGCGAATTGCCAAGCATACTCCTTTATCCGGGATCAGACGTACTGTTCGGTTTTCTAAGGTTTCCTATTCTCATTCTTATTGGTGTCTTCTTGTCGGTTTACATTTTAATGAATTACACCTCTTTTGGCAATAGAGTATATGCTGTCGGTGGAAATGCAGCTTCTGCGAAGATGCTTGGAATCAGTGTTGGAAAAACACACTTTTGGGTATATACACTCGCTGGGACACTTGGTGGACTTGCCGCTTTGATTTGGGTTGGTTTTGTTGGGTGTATCCCACCTACTTTGGCTGACGGTCGAATTTTTCTGATCTTCGCTGCAGTTTTTATCGGAGGAGTTTCTATGGATGGAGGGAGAGGTAGTCTAGTCGGTGTATTAGGTGGTGTTCTTTTGCTATCAACGGTTTCGGCGGGATCGACAATGTTAGCCCTAGACCCCAAGTTAAGAGAGGCGCTTATGGGGGTCGTGATGCTTATAGCGATTATTATTAACAAGACGAGAGAAAGATTAATAGATAAGATACTGTTGCCGGGCTAACATTGAATGAACAGTCCTCAGGAGTGAAATTGAGTAATGAGTTTTGATGAATTATCAAGTAATGTAATTTCTATGGGACCATGTACAGCTTGTGGTGATTTTTCCGCCGAACTCGCAGATATCTCCTGCGATGGAGTGGGGTTGGATTGTTGGATTTATAGTGTAATTAGGACAAGTACTGATGCTAATCTTTTTTATGATGCTGTAAAAAGAAATTTGCTTAAAATTGAACCAGCGGAAAGCTTTCAAACTTCGACAATACTCTTGGTTAAACGGTCAAGGTTGAAAAGGAGTGGTATTGATTCTTTTCTACGAGATTACAAGCGGGTGAAAAATATTTAAATATAAAGCAACAAAGAAAAGGGATAAATTTGAAGCCGCAAATAAGAGTAGGAAATATTCATAAATGGTATGGATCAGTTCATGCCCTTAGAGGGGCAGATCTTGAAGTTTACCCTGGTGAGATAATAGGGTTATTGGGTGATAATGGTGCTGGCAAATCAACGCTGGTAAAAATTTTGGCAGGAGTAATTCCTAAGAATAAAGGAAAAATCTATTGGGAAGAAAAGGAAACCGAAATTTCCTCAGTGCATGAGGCTAGGAAGTTAGGAATCGAAACAGTTTACCAAGCTCAAGCAGTAGTAAGTGACATGAATGTGTCACAAAATATTTTCTTGGGAAGAGAACTGAAGAAACGCTTTGGCCCAATAGAAATTCTTGATAAAAAAAGGATGGATGAAGAAGCTAGAAAGATTACAGAGTATTTAAATTTAAGGATAGCAACACCGAAGCAAGAAGTCCGATTTTGCTCTGGCGGAGAAAGGCAAGGAGTAGCGATAGCGAGGGCTATATACTTTAAAGCCAAACTGGTTATTCTGGATGAACCTACAACTGCTTTATCGGTTTCAGGTGCTGAGAGAGTGTTAAACTTCGTGAAACGCTTGAAAAAGGAAGGGATTAGTTGTATTATCGTAACCCATAACATTCATCATGTATATTCCGTCGCGGACAAATTTATTATCATCTCTCGCGGAAAAATAGTGGAAAAGCTTGAGAAGAGTAATATTACAAAAAACCAACTCATATCTAAATTGAGCCAGTGAAAGTGAATAGTAATTAATTGAATTTATGGGGGTTAAAAATGAAAAAATTCTCCAAGTTTCCAAATGTTATTGAGCTTTCGGGTAAGCCTTACGAAAGGGGACATACGTATGGCTCAAAATGTAAGAAACTAATCAAGAAATACTTGGACATATGGTTCTCGTGGCTTTCTTCAGTCCAACCTCCTGACATCTCTTTAACAAAAGAGCAAGCGTTAAACCTAAGCTCCAAGTATCTTCCTTACGCAACGGATTATGCCCCCGAGTTGATAGAAGAATGTCGTGGTATAGGCGATGGCGCAAACATAGATTTCGCAGAAATATTTTTTCTTAATTGCTCCTTGGATATACTTGATTTTATTTTTGCTTCATTGAGATGGAAGTATTCCACACGTGGCTCCTCGATGAAAACATGGTTACCGCGCTTTGGGTGCACAACCTTTATGGCATCGGGAAAAGCCACGAAAAGTAATAGTGATGTGATAATGGGCCAAACTTTTGATATGATACACGGAGAAGCCTTACAGGAATCTGCGGTTCTTCTAAAGATTAGACCAGAGAAAGGACCAACCTCTATTCACTACTCCATCGCTGGTGTGGTAGGTTTTAAAGGCCTCAATTCTTCAGGAATCGGAATAGTTTACAACAAGATAGTTACAAATGATTCAGGACCAGGAGTCCCTCAACCCTTCATAGTCAGAAAAGCATTGCAGCAGAAGAGGATAGGCGATGCAGTAGATTCTATTCTAAACTGTAAGAGGGCTTCAGGATCAAATCATATTGTGGGCGATAAGAATGGGGAGATATTCAATGTCGAGTGTACAGCAACTGCCCATGAAGTTCTGATCCCGTTAAATTCCATCGTAGGGCATTCTAATCACATCGTGTCTGAATGTCTGAAGCAATTTAGTATTTACGCTCCGGATTATACCAATAGTCTAGTGCGATGGAGTCGAATAAACAAATACTTGAATGATGAAAAAGGTAAAATAACTGTTGAAGGCTGCAAAGAGTGGCTAAAGGATCATGTAAATTACCCATTATCACTATGCAGTCATGAAGAACCACCCAGTGAAATTAAAACCATGTCAGGGATGATCATGTTACCAAAGGAACTGAAAATTCTTG
>JAEOTY010000339.1 GCA_016839625.1 Candidatus Hodarchaeota archaeon | reverse complement strand
GTCGCCAGCTCGCTAAGCGGAGATTTTTGATTAATAACTGACGATATTTTTCGGCATCAATAGTTTTTGTCGCTGAATCGACACTCTCTGCTAGTACCCAACCTGATTGCCATGCTGGCTCTATTCCAGCTCCTGCCATAGGGTGTGCGAGTCCTAAAACGTCTCCTACTCCGATATATTCGATTCCATTCTTAATATTTGATACTGGGTACTTTTTTTTATTAACTGGCATCGGTACAACCCAAAATTCTGGTTTTTTATGAGGAAGGTCAATATCATATCCAAAATTAGTCTTTAACACTTCAAAAAAGTCCCTATATCTTTGTTGCAAATGATCTCTTGATGCTAAAGCACCCACTCCGATATTCACATGATTGTGTTTTCCAATAAACACCCACCCATATCCTACCTTAGCATGATCAAGAACGATTAAGTGAGCGTTTGGAAAAGATGAATTTGGAATTCTCCCATCAAATCGTAGAGTTAGTGCTTTTTCGTCAAATTTCCATGTTTTCTCCATGACTTGTGTGGTAAAACCGCTATATCCCGTTGCAACAATTGTCTGTGGGGTGAATAACTCAGTATCATTACTTTTAATGCGTTTTTGTATAATCTCAATATTTGGTACCTCTTGAAATCTTTTGATTAATCGGTTTTGCAAGTCATATCGGGTCGTAACGGTAAAAACACTTTCATCTTCCATATGACGACCATCCCAAAGGCCAACTTTGAAACGGGGAATGTAATGATCAGATTCTTTCAGGTTAATATCTAACTCATTACGGAGATAATGGTCAAATTCTAAACTGATTGCCCCCCCGCATGGCTTATTCCAAATTTGTGATTCATAAACTGTTATGTTATATCCTTTTTTTGATAGATAGTATGCTGCGGACAATCCTGCAATATTTCCGCCGACAATAGTCAACTCTTGGTGCAAGGCACGTCTCCTTCTATTCTTTATCACAGTCAGAATGAGTATTTTCAAATTTTCAATTGTCAGCTTTCCAGATTTTGATAAACTGGTATTCACATTCCTTCTATGAAAACAGTTCTGGACGGATGTAGTGTATCAAAGATTAGCTTTGTTCTTGGTTTTTAGGCTAGTTTTTCTATCTGGCTTGCAATTAATTTAGAGAGTTTTTCAAATAGGGGTTTATCACTTTCTTTAAGTATTTCAAGAACCTGTAAGGCATAATATAGCTCTTGGTAGGTTTGAACGAGGATCACTTTTACTTGCTCCTTTTTTCATTTTTTATCAATGGTTTCATCTTTTTCATTCAATCTATTGATTTAATCTTTTTAAAGCTATATTGTCTTGAATCCAAGGATGAATCACAATGGATATGATTGAGCCACTGTCTCGTTCTTCAAATTTGATAAATGCAGATGATTGTTTCATCATTATTATTGATGTTCAAGAAGCGTTCATACAGGGTCTCACCAGAGAGGAGCAAACTGTCTTCATGCGGAAATATAGGCATTTGATTAAGCTAGCTTCCGTTTTAAAAATACCCCTCATCGTTACTGCGGAGGATATCCAGAAAAATGGATCAATACCAGATGCTCTTCTGCAGTCATTAGCTCCAAACGTTCAGGTTTATGATAAATTCATCTATAGTTGTTGGGGCCAGAAAGACATTCAAAATACCATTAAAAACACCAGAAAAACAGTTGCGGTACTTTGTGGATTTGAAACTGATGTGTGTGTTGGCCAAACAGCAATAGATCTCCTTGAAAATGGATATCAAGTCTGTGTTTTAGTAGACATGACCTTTTCACGGAATCATTTTGAGCATGAAATAGGTTTGAAACGCATGGAATATCACGGGGTTATATTATCAATTTTAAAATCATGGCAAGAAGAGATTACTTCTGGAGTTAGGACATCAATCCATCAAATATTGAAAGAAAATGATCTACATACCATTTAAAGATATATTAAACGATGTTGTTCTTTTTTGACGCCTTTTTAGTAGGTAGTAGTTCATGATAAACCAAAATTGAAATACTGAACATTTGAGGATTTCCTCAGATGTTTTATAAACTATTGTTAACAATTTCTTAAGTGAAACATTTTGTTTAGAGTTTGAATTAACATGGCGGAACCTTGTAAAACGATCGAAATCCATCCTCAACAGATAGAAATTGCACGTAAAAAGATCAATGAATCTAATCCAAACCAATTGACAAAGTTTTTTAAACTAATTTCTGGAGAAACAAGGATTAAAATTCTTCTAGCCCTATTTGAGACTGAACTTTGTGTGTGTGATCTTAGTGAAATCTTAGAATTATCCCCTTCAGCTGTCTCTCATCAATTGAAGGAACTTAGAGAGGGGAATTTTGTCAAATATCGCCGTGATGGGAAAGAAAACTATTATTCACTCGAAATTGAGCACTTAGAACCGATTATCGCTGATGCTTTAGAACATCTTAGAGAACATCCCACAGCTTAGGAGGATTACCGAGGTGGATCAGGACATCCATGAATTTTCTCTCAAAGGGCTGAGCTGTGCTAATTGTGCGCTTAAGATTGAACATACTTTGAAAGGTCAGGATTTTTCTAATGTGCAATTAAATTTTGTTACAAGGGTGCTTACATTTAGTTGTGGAGAGAAAGAATGTGCTTCTCACGCAGATGAGATAAATGCAATCATTTCTAAAATCGAACCAGGAGTTCTTGCCATCCCAGTGATTAGAGATCTAGATCAAAGACCTCAAATCAAAAACTGGGTTCCTATTGTTCAGATCCTTATTTCAGTAATTCTTCTTGTTTTGGGGATTGTACTAACCCACCCCTCAATGACAGGAATTCTAATTTTAATGGGAAATTTGTCACTGTTTCTTGCATATTTTATCGCTGGATGGAAAGTACTCAGGAATGCTATTCTTCAATTAAGGAATTATGATTTTACAAATGAATATATTCTAATGTCTGTAGCAACGATTGGAGCAATCCTTATACAGGAGATTCCTGAAGCAGTAGCTGTCATGGTTTTTTATACGATTGGGGAATTTCTTCAAACAAAAGCTATCAATCATTCACGTCAATCAATCGGCTCTTTGTTGGATATCCGCCCAGATCAAGCTCATCTTGTTAAAAAAGACAAAATTACTACAGTTCCCATTGCTGAAATTACTCCAGGTGATTCTATTCTAGTAAAACCAGGAGAACGAGTTCCATTAGATGGAAAAATCGTTAAAGGTCAAACAAATCTAGATATGTCAGCTCTAACTGGAGAATCTCGTCCTGTGACTGTGAACGAAGGTGATAATGTTTTATCTGGGTCAATAACGAGTAATAGTATTTACATTCAAGTTACATCCCCCTGTTTTGACAGCACTGTTTCAAGAATCTTAAATGCTGTTGAAAATGCTGCTTTAAATAAATCTAAAACTGAACTTTTTATAACACGATTTGCTCGTTATTATACTCCGCTAGTTCTTGTGGTAGCTCTTGTAATAGCAGTAATTCCCCCTGTTTTATTCGGCCAAGCTTTTAATGTATGGGTCTACCGAGCATTTGTTATATTAGTCATTTCATGTCCTTGTGCTTTAGTTGTTTCTATTCCCTTGGTTTACTTCTCTGGAATTGGTAAGAGCTCACGGGAAGGGATTTTACTTAAGGGTGCTAATGTTATTGATTCATTGAATAATGTGACAACTGTTCTATGGGATAAAACTGGTACTTTAACTGTAGGTAAGTTTCAGGTAGTAACCATAATTCCAGAAACAGACTATACCCCAGAAGAAGTATTGAGTCATGCTGCTCTTGCAGAGGCTCATTCAACACACCCCATCGCAATTTCTATTAGGGAAGCATATGGAAAACCTATTGATTTGACACAGGTTGAAGAATACGAAGAAGTACCAGCGTTAGGTATAAAGATGCGTACTTCAAGCGGCGACGAAATCATTGTTGGAAATGACAAAATGGCTCACAGTGTTGATTGTCCTCACTCAAAATGTATCCGAGATGAAACAGCCGTTTATGTTATTAAAAATGGAGTCTACCTAGGACATATCATTATTGATGACAAGATTAAGGAGAATTCTGCTCGTGCAATCGAGAGATTGAGAAGTCAGAATGTCCCAAAAATTGGATTACTGACTGGAGATACAAGAAATGTTGCAGAAAGAGTTGGAAGAGAACTAGGAATCGGCCAAGAGGAAATTTATGCTAGTCTTATGCCATTAAATAAATTAGAAATATTGGAACGCTATATTCGAGAGAATTCTCGAGACGGATCTGTTATTTTTGTTGGGGATGGCATCAATGATGCTCCTGTCATAGCTAGGGCTGACGTTGGTGTAGCTATGGGGGGAATAGGTTCAGATGCGACCATTGAAGCGGCTGATTTGGTAATCATGGACGACGACCCACGGAAATTGAATAATGCAATAGATATTTCGAAACGTACAAATACGCTCGCTAAACAAAACATTATAATGGCTTTAGGGATTAAAGCGATTTTTATAGTCTTAGGAGTTATGGGGCTTGCGTCTATGTGGGCTGCTGTGTTTGGTGACGTGGGAGTGACAATTCTAACAGTATTGAACTCTCTTAGGCTTTTAAGATAAAATAACTGTTTCTAATTCCTCCTCTTCACATCTTACAATCCTGATTCTCATTATTATCTACCTACAGCTTATTTTTCTCTTCTCTAGTTTCTCAATGAATGTTTGGGGAGCTGAAAATTATCTTCTTTTTGGTAAATGCATATTAACTACACCTGTCTAATGAATCCTGATTCTTTCCTAGGGTGATTTAATGGCCGTAGAATACGGTATGTCTCTGATTGATGAACTTAAGGAAATCCTCCAAAGAAGAAGGAATGTTCTTGAAATTTTCGGCACATATAAAGTAATGTACGATGAACTACTTCATGATTTGGCCAACACTTACCGTACAGACGTTGATACAGCAGTTTCTGCATTTTATTTAGCCAACTATGTGATGGACAAACTTCAAAGAGATAAAGAAGCAAGAGATAGAGTTGATGAGGATGATCGGGTCAAGGTTGTGCTAGAAAATCTCATTGAGGCAAAAAAGCACCTGACAATGGATTTTGAATCTCTTGTGAATGTGTATTCCCTTCTTTATGATTGGGTTGTCAAGATCGAAAAAGATTTGGTTACACATGCCAGATTATTGGTTAATCAAAAAGTAATAATGACCAATTTAGTGGATATTTATGCTGTTCCACTATTTTCTTTCCTTAACCAAGTCGTTCCCAATTTAGATCTAAGATGGGCAATGGCCGAGTTATTTGGTGCTTTGAACAAGGGATTTGCTGCAGAATTTTACACTGAAGATCTTAAATCCCGTTTTCCTATCGTCAAAATGAAGACAGAGGTTTATTTTGATGCAGGATTTTTTGTTATTCAGCCATTTGTGGAAGATTACTTTAACAAAAAGTTTGGAGATGGTGTGAAAGAATTAGAATCATTTGGTGATATTGGTAGAAGGTCGTACGAATTTGCTAGTTCAGTTTTTTATGATACTGACTCGAGAGAGTTATTTTCACCCATTGCTTATGATGAACAGATAATCTCGTACAAAGTATTGGAGCTATTGGAGCAAGAGTTGCATAATTCATTATATATTAATTCTGCATCAAGTAGACTTGAAAATCCGTATAAACTACTTTTCGCTAAATTTCATGTCCAAGTAAAGGTTCCAGACCAAAGACCAGAGGAACGTTTTTTTTACATTCATAATTTCGAAGAAAAAAATTCTGATAATGGTTACGCAAATAGATTAGGAAATTGGAATTATCTGATACTCTCTGAACAGAACGTGAATTTACAATCACTGATCTCTTATTCAAAACAACGGTGTATTGACATCAGAGGGATTTCAAGCCGTTTAAAGAACCAAGGTGATACTACTACTGATAATATAAATAGTCTGTTATCAGCTTGGATGGAAATGTATATCCACAATTTACAGGAGGAATACAATTTTCTTGAATTGAAAGATGAGCTTCGAGAACAAGGATTCATCCCTGTTGGTCTTTTAAAGCAGGAGAAACAACAAACTATAATAGAAATACTGCTAGATACACCTAGAGCGATTACATCTAAACGAATGGATATGCTTGGAATTCAATCAAGTATGATTACAAAGGACCAGACAGAGCGCTTATTAGACCATATAAAAATTATCACAGATCATTGTTCAAATGTCTTACGAATCATTTTACTGCAAAACAATCCAGATCTTGAGATGAGCTTTTATCCAATAGAATTTCTGTATGAAGATCAAAAACATCCTGGTAAAAATCTTTCAACGCTATTTTCTAGTGATGAATCAAAATTAGTGGGGTTGCTTTGTCAAAATGAAGCGTCTTTAGAGTTTCAGTCTAAATCTTTAAAACAACGACAAATATTCAGTAAGATTAACCAGTTATTAACGGATTTAAGAATCAAATCGATAACTGATGCCCGAGCAGCAAAATTGGAGAATTTTATCACTCAAGGAGGAGTAGAAAGCCTCTATGAACCTGGTAATCTATGGTTAACAGGTGATATAACAGAATCTTTCGGTATTACGCCTACAGATGAATCAGTAACTGATCGTATTGACCTTGCAATAAAGAAAGAGAGAGAACGGATTGAACTGTTGAAAACAGTTGAAAAAGAACGACAAAACGCTCTGGAAAGAGAAAGACAAACCCGCCTGCACGCTGAAAGAATTCTATTTTTCAATGAAATGATCTTACGACGATTTTTCGAAGATGTTAATCTTGAAATTCAAAATGCCATTTTGAACCTTTTAAAAGAGAGATTTTCAGAAGTTTATAGTTTAGAACAAGAACATCGTAGGATAAAAATGCAATTAAATGATTTTAAGGAGAAGCAAAAAGAAAATACCACGATATCGGTCCAAATAATGGAAATTCTTAATTCACTGACTCCCCAAATTCTTGATACCTGTGCTAATGAGCTTTCTGAATGTTTACCAGAATTAGAAAAGATCTGGTTAATAGTATCTGAAATGACTAAGGATGAACTATCGTGAGCTCTTATTTCTCCCCTCTAAAGATTTCACGATTAACTAATCAGTATTCTCCTCGGTTGAAACTGTTTGCCTCGATTTTTTTTGTTGTTCTTCAAGGTGAACAAGTAAATATATTCCAGCCAGATGCGCACAAATTACCAATATCCACAAGAAAATGAGGAAAATGTTACTAGTCATGTAAGTTCCAATTATTAGACCATATGCTGCAGCAACAACGATTGCATACGCAAGTTCCTGGAAAGCGAATTTTCTCATTTTTTGTTCAACTCTAACCATTTCGCTAATGCCATACTGGCTGTAAAGCATTCCGTAAATAAACTCTCTTTTTACCGAGTTAATAGCGATTTTCAATCTAGATTTTTAAATCTGATTCACTCTAGTATTAATCGAAAATAGATGATCTATTGAGAAACCAATTGGAAAATCTTTTTGTTATTTTTAGATATCTAGACGAATTGAAATCTTATTCAATCAGTTTTTCCCGAAATGTTGATCATTATGATCCTGAGGCCCAAAAACCACGTGAATTAAGAAATTTGGCAAGATAAACTAATCCTAACATAATAGGTACTTCCCAGAAAAGGCCCATAGTTGTACCTAACGCTGCAATGGAACCAACACCAAACATTGCAATCGCTGTCGCAATAGCTATCTCAAAATGACTCGATGAACCAATAATAACAGTGATTACGGCTTCACGATATTTTAAACTGGTAAGTTTTGTCATCAAGATATTAAATCCAACCACTATTGCAAATCCAAGTAAGAGAGGTATAGATACTTTTATTAATTCCATTGGATTGGTAAGTAATACCTCACCGTTTAAAGAAAATAGAACAATTAATGTACTCAATAAAGCAATAATAGCGATTTTCCCGATAAGTGGTCTATATGTATTGTTAAACCATTCTTCTCCTTTTGTGTTTACAATGATTCTTTTAGAGATTATTCCAAGTAAAAGTGGAATCCCAATAAAAATAATGACAGAAATTGCCAAAAGAACACGGTCAATTGTGATATTTTGAAGACCAGTCAATAAGACAACGACAGGTACATATAGGAACATTATTGTTACAGTATTCAAACTAGTTGTTATTACATTTTGTTCCTGATTTCCTTTTGCCATTGAGCCCCAAACTAGTACCATGGCTGTACAAGGACTAGAACTAAGTAAAATTATAGCAATTATTAATTGTTCGTTTCCTTTAAGGAAAATATTAGCTAAAATGGCCCCAATTACTGGAGCAATCAACCAATTTGAAAATAGCGTTAAAAATATCGGTTTTGGTTGTCGAGTGAGTTTCTTCATCTCTGAAGCTTTCAAATTCAACATTGCAGGATACATCATCAAGAAAAGACATATCCCAATGGGTATTGAAATTCCAGAAATTTGCCAGGAATCAATGGTTTGACTTACATCGGGAACAATCTGTGATAGAATTATACCAAGAGCCATACATAATACGACCCAAAGAGCTAGGTATTTCTCGAAAAAACTGATTTCCTTATCAAGAACCTCTGAAACATGATCAGGGACAGTTACTGCTTGAGTCATTAGAATTTAACCTTCAATTGATCACATCAATTATCAGAACTTGTATGTATCATATCGAAGCTCTTCGATATAAAAAACATATCGATATATCGAAATTTTTAAATGTGATATTTTCTTCAAGAATAACCAATTAAAGTGAATGTTTAAGGTTCAACGCAACATCATTTCAATATGTAACTTTTTAAAGAGATCTAATAGCCATAAAAAGGTAAGAAATTATTTTACTTAAGAATTGGAGATTTTATATAAATGGGAGATTCTGAACTGGAAAGAAAACTCACAGAATTGCTTGATTTAAAATTAGTCAAATGGAAATCAGTTCCATCAAGAATTCAAGAATTGAAACAAATTAAAGAAAATATCTCAATATCAAAAGAAAAAGAAGAGTTTAAGAATTTTAAAAGATTAGTGAAAGCCTTGGATCATCCAACTAGGCTTGATATCTTAATTTCAATAAATAATGGAGCTTCCTGTCCATGTGAGCTTGAATTCATAACAGAACTTGCTCAAGCGACAGTTTCCCATCATTTAACTATCTTAGAAGACGCTGAACTAATATCTCGAGATCGTAAAGGGAAATGGACTATTTTAAAGTCAAAAAAATCAAATATTCTTGATACATTTTCGAGACATTAATTCGTTTGTTAGGTCAACGTATTTATATACAAAGTTAAGGTAAATGAGTCTGAAATATATTGTAATTTATTTCAAAACAATCACAATACCATTATGTATAGGTGATTTTGTCTTCTCATGTCCGAAATAACTCTACGCCTTTTTCAACCAGAAGATGCACAGCAATGTAGTTCGATTATGCAAGATCATTTTCGTAACGAAGCAAAAAATCTTCCTGTGGAAGTGAGAACGCAGATTGCAGATGCTCGGACAACAGAATATGTACAACAAATAGTTACTGATCGAATTATCGCCGTTGCTATGATCAATGATGAAATCATTGGTATGGGAGCTCTGAAAGGAAATGAAATTCGACATATGTACGTCAGAGCTGGTTTCAAAGGTAGAGGCGTTGGATCAAGAATATTGGCTTTTCTCGAACGAGAGGCATATTACAAAGGAGTAAACTCTCTTATTGTTAATTCTGTGCTTCATTCGAAACAATTTTATGTTAAGAATGGTTTTAAACCTCTGATTGAGTCCCAAATCGAGAGACATGGATCCATTCTTGAAGCTGTTTTGTTAGAGAAGTTTTTGGAATAATTGGGTTTTTTTCTGAGTGTATAAGATCTAAAGGGAATTTATTTGTTACCTTGTCCTATAAGTGGTTCCATTCTGTGGGGTGTCTCCTCAACACTTTCGTGGGACGGTGAGGTGCTTACGAATAACAAAAGGCATATGCTCCCAATAATTCCTAGAATCCCTGCAAATGCAAATGTCACCCCAGCTCCAATATATACAATACCGTTTAAGTTGAAAGTAGTAGTCAAAAAATGATCATAAAGTGCTCCACCAATAATAGGGCCAAGCACAGATCCAAAGTTAAAGAGTGCTTGTACTATTCCAAATTCTCTCCCTCGAACAGCTCTTGGAATCAAATCACTTTGTATAGCTCTAAATGCTGGTTGGTAAATCGCCCAAAGGAATCGTTGGAAGGCAAAAGCGATAATCACAGCAAATAATCCCCATTGAATACCCAAGAAAAGATAAAGCACTCCTCGAATCAACCCTGAGATCCAAACAACGTGTTTTCGAGGCACCTTATCACTCAAAGTTCCACCTAAAGGATTCCCTGATAACGCAATGATGCCTACAATGCCAATGATTAACGCGATGTACTCTGGATTTAGATAATAATAATCGTCAAGAAACAAAGCAATGATGGGAAAGATCATAGCATTCCCGAATCCGTTTATAACAGCAACAAGATAAATTATGTAGAGAGTACGACTTCGATAATTGGTTTTTCGAGTAAATGTTGTTACTAGGTATTTTGGGCTTCGTAATGTCTTACTCCCCATTTGTTTTAACGCGATAAGGAAACTAGCTATTACTGATATATCATCCCTAGACTGATCAGGATCTTTAACAAGTAGCGCCACAATCAATGTGGCTAGAATGCCAAAAACACCTTGACAAATGAACGTTAATCTATAGGATACTATTACAGAGAGGCCAATAATACCATTCAATGCAGCATAAAATATGAATCCAATGAATGGACCAGCTGCCATCCCTGCTTGCATTGACATGATATAATACCCTAAATTCCTCCCTGTAGTTTTTTTTGTTGATGTATCGACGATCAATGCTTCTCCGACTGGCCAGACAGCAGCAGATGCCATCCCTTGTAATGCTCGAAGCAAGAGTAAGGTTATAAAATCAAATGCGAGTCCATATCCAACTAATAAAAAAGCATACACAGCCATCCCTACTAAAATGATGGGTTTGCGTCCAGATATGTCGGAAAGATCGCCATAGGAAGGAGCAAGTAGAAACCTCATGAACATGAATGCAGAGGTTAAAATACCAATTTGAAAAGCTAATCCTACTGAAATACCCAAAAAGAGAAAATCTGTCAACATTTCCTTAGCATATAACGGGAAAAAAGGCATAATGACCCCAAATCCCGTCACCACAACAAAGGATGCCAAGCATAAAGCGAAAATGTTGCCAGTAGAACTGAATTCCTTTTCATTAGGTTCTTGAATATCCAAATTATTCGCTATCCCTTAAGAGTATCTCTATTTTTAGGTTATCTTCCGTAGGATGGACTCGAAATTAGACCAATCAGTTAGAATTGCATAAGGAAGAGTTGGTATAAGATCTGGATTAATATCTCTAGAATTAAACCAAACAAATCGAATATTTGCTCGGTACGCAGCTATTGCATCAATATATGAGTCTCCTACATATACCGCATTTTCTCTTGTGATCGATTCATTATCAAATCTTTCAATTATCTTTATTAGACCCTCAGGATCAGGTTTTGGATTGTTAAAATCCTCCCTGGTAAGTATTTCAAATTCCTTTAGAAAAGAAAACCTCGTCAGATAGAGATCAACAGTACTTCTCGAGTTATTGGTAAAGATTATCGAATGCATATCATATTTTTCAAGAAACAGAGGGATTCTCTCTGCTCCTTGTATAACTGTTGCTGTTTTTATTGCTTCTTTTTCCGCTTTATCGATTCTTCGATAACCTTCGTCATATTTTTCTGAATTTACTTCTCTTAATTTCTTTAGTAATTCTAGAATTGGGGTTTTTAATATGAATTCATTTGAGAGTGGTGGAGTAAAGAGTTCAGCGACTTGATATCGGATCTCTGAGTAATTAATGTTCGAATGAATTAATGTATCATCTAAATCGAAAATTATCAATTTTATTGTAGACATGGAATTACCTCAATTGATTTCTGGTAAAATTAGGAGGTCAGGTGAAGAATTGAGGTAAATATTCTTTGTGAGTGATTAAATATTCATCAAGAAGTGTTTCTGCTAATGTGAGATCATCAACCATCAAGGCAAATGCTTGAAGTGCGGCCTCACGATCACCTTCGATGGCAGATTTCACGGTTAGTCTAGCAATGGAGATTTCTCGTTGACAAAGCGCAGCAATTCCTTCTGGTAATTTCCCAACCTTCATCCCTGAAATACCATGACTATTGACAAGAGCAGGGACTTCTACGATTGCCTTATTAGGTAAATTGCTTATGACTCCTTTATTTTCGATATTTACTGCTTGTTCATAGGCATTAGCATTAGTGAAGATTTCAGTAATTATCGCGTCACCTCTCTCAGCGGTGGTTGGAACCAAATCGAGGGCGCGTTTTTTCGAAACAATATCATTGATCTTTGTCCACATTGCTTCTCTTTGCTTTTTAGCTCGCTTAAAATCATAAAGTTGAATACGATATTTATCCCAATTCTCCTTCTTGATAGTATATGGAATGTACTCGCTTAAATGGCAGTCTCCTGGGACTGGTAAGAGACCAAAAATCCTGAAGATATGTTGGGTTAATGGTTCAAAATTTGGATGCACGGTTGAGACTTCTTTTCTGATTAAGGGATAAACATCTTCCCATGTGTCTCGGCGCCTTACATCTAACATCCAAGTGAAATGATTTAGACCAGCAGCCTTGATATCATACTCTAAAACCGCTGCAAGACCAAACTCAGTTAAAATTCTCTGACTTTCATCCGTCCATTTGACCTCAAAGTCAAGATTCTTGTCTATTCCTAGATCTCTTGCCAAAAATCTTCCCAATATCCCGTATCCATGCCATATTTGATGACACAAACCGACCGATTTTACATTAGCATGTTGTGCAGCATATCCAATTCGCGGAACTGGATTGGTGAAGTTAATTAGCCACGCGTCAGGTGCAAGGTCGTGGATGTCATTTAAGATAGGCATTATAAATGCTAATCCTCGTGCTGTATGTGTGAAACTTCCTACTAAACCATTTTCTGCGTAATGCCAGATACCATGCTTTTTAGCCAACTCGAAGTCCTTTATCCAGGTTTCTTCTCTATCTACTGCTACTGATAAGACTACAAAATCAGCACCTGGTAGAACTTGCTTTCGGTCAGTTGTAGAAACTATTTTCATGTCTGATTTCCATTCGTGATTGATTCGGTTCGCAAGAGCAGTAATAGCTTTTAGATTAGGTTCATTTATATCAACTAGCGATAAGCTTGCCTTCCCCTTCAAATTCTCATGATCCATGATACCTGCAAGATTCTCTAATCCAAAACTCGCACTCCCTGCGCCAATAATGACAATTTTTGGTTCGTCTTTCATTCGTAATCCTCAATCATTAAAATTGAAAACTCGGTTTCTTACTGATCTCTTTGCATTTCTTGTGTGATTCAATTTTCATTATTTAGCTGCACGTTCTAAATAGTCTTCTCGTGGAGGGCTAAAAGTTTCGATAAGAACTGCTGGTTTATCTCCTGTTGCATTAAAGTTATGAGGTACATGGGGTGGTATACAAAATGAGGTTCCTGCCTTTATTTCCACAGAATCATCGCCCACAAACAGAGTCCCTTCACCCTCGAGAACATGCCCCATTTGCTCATGATAGTGACTATGGGGTGGAGTTGGAATTCCTGGTTCAATTGTAAGTTTCATCATCATAGCTTTCTCACCAACTACTAGAATTACTCCATGTCGTCCCTTAACAGTTTGAAGTGTGGGGGCTTCACTACTCTTCACAATTTTCATCTTGATCAAACCAATCTAACTTAAAAAATGAAAATTAAAAAATATTCTTGAGGCTATTTAGTATCTTGTTCGAATATAGGCACTTCCAGTTCCAAAAACTAATCTATGATTGGTTTGTCTTAATAATTTCAAATAAAAAAGTTAGAAACATCCAAAATAAAAGCATTAGTAAATAAATACTGTAGTAACAAGAGTTTTTTCTAATTTAATAAAGGAAACTGAGGTATTTTCAGATTTGGCCAACATCTTCGAAATTTGGATTCTTGTTGCTTTTTTAGGATTTACATTAGCAGCTCCTCTTGGACCAATTAATGCTGAAATAATTAAACAGGTCTTAAATAAAAATATCAGCGAAAAACTTGCTTGGGGATCAGCAATATTCGTTGGGATTGGGGCAATGACTGGAGACTTCATTATTTCAATTTCGGCATTAACAATAGGAGGGGAAGTTTTAACGGATATCTTCTCAAACCCAGTTATTAAATTCCCACTTTTCTTTGTTAATATCTTGATTTTGGGATTTCTCGGTGTTTCTGCACTAATATCTAAACCAATCCCTGTGGAGGATCCCCAAGGTGAACAAAATAATGAACCATCACGATTAAGTTATTTCCAATTATCCAGGCAATATGTTACTGGCTTTTCACTAGTCGTAACATCACCTTTGTCTTATCTTTGGTGGGTCTCTGTAGGAACTATAATATTATTTAGTGATTTCAACATTCCTGACCCTATATCTCGCTTAGCAATTGTTATCATGTTTTTAACTGGAATATTAATATGGACAGTGTTTTTCACAACGTTACTTGCAATAATAGGGCGTTTACCAAATCCAAGGCTCTTTCTATGGGTACAAAGAGGGACTGCTCTCATTTTATTTGGTTTTGCCGCAATAATGGTTGAAGAGGCTTTTCGATCCTTTTTAGAGCTACTAAATCTTTGATATTGATAGATCAATTCAATCGTCTATACATTTTCCAGTTATTATTGTAAATCCTCAAGAATTCTTCGTAAAGCCGATTGTAGATCTTAGTATGTTCAGGAATAGGATGAAATGTTCCGGAGTACTGAATGAGATTGGGAATTTCATCAAAAGAAATATATCCCAAGGCAACAGAGGCAATAAAAGTTGCCCCACGAGCGTTTACTTGTATAGGATCTTTCACTCGTTGAATTTTCCTGTTCAGAACGTCAGCATAAATCTGACACCAGATATCTGATTGAGCACCACCACCAATAATGTTCAAAGGATTCATTTTCCTCTTAATGAACTTCTCTACATACTTTAACACCCAACGACTATTGTAAGCTACTCCCTCAAAAGCTGACCTTATGATATGCTCCCTTTTGGTGTTCAACGAGATATTAAAGAGACCTCCCCGAACGGTATGGTCTTCTATGGGTGTTCTTTCACCGTACAACCAAGGGGTAAAAATTAGCTGGTTACTACCGACTGGAACGTCTTCAACAATGTCATCAAACATTTTATAAACATCTGGATTGCCTAAATAGTCTTCATTGTCACTATAAAAGATGTTATCCCGTAGAAAATTTAAGCAAGCTCCTGCACTTTCCTGTTCGTTAGCGACAAAATATTTCCCTGGTATTGCAGAAGGAATGGAAGCGATATTATGGGAAATGTCAGTCTTTTTGTAAGGTACATGACATATGACCCATGAGCTAGTTCCGATATAGATATGTCCTTGGTAATCTTTTATAGCACCAGACCCAATTACGGCAGAATGAAGATCAGGAGCCCCCATAGCTACTTTGACATCTCGATTGATTCCAACCTCATCAGCAAAATCAGGGGAAACCACCCCCAATATGTCAGTAGAGTATTTCAGTTCTGGTAGTTGGTCTTTTTTTATTCCTAGGGATTTTAACAAAGACTTATCATAATAAATGTTACTAGGATTTCGATTGTTGGTAACCCAATGAAGAGTTATCGAATCGAAGGAAGCAGCAAACTTTCCTGTAAATTTAAGGTTTAAAAAGTCCTTACACTCTAAGAATTTATAAGTCTTTGAATAAATCTCAGGGTTTTCATATTTCAGGAATAGAATATGTGCAATTGGATCTTTACCACTTAGGGTGGGAGCACCACCAGTCTTGTAAATAAATCTGATAACGTTTCGAATTCCATAACCAGAGATTTTGATGAGTCCACTCATTTGTTCTTTAATGTAAGGAGCACCTCGTGAGTCCATCCAGATTATTGCATTCATTAAATGGTTGCCATCTGCATCAACAGGGACAGTCCCTGACCACTGGCTAGAGCAGGAGATCCCAACGATATCATCAATGGAAATTAAATCCTTATCGATCAGACTTTTTGAAGCTTTTAGAACAGCTTGCCACCATTCATCAGGATCTTGTTCAGCTCCTCCCTCTCCTTTTAGATATACGGGTGTCTTCTCAAAAACAAAATCTAAAACTTCTCCATACACCGAACAAATTGCAGCTTTTACACTTGACGTTCCATGGTCGAACGCTAAAACATATTTTTTTTCTTCTGCCATAGGTAACCCTGCTTATCATAAATTATAGGCTAACTCTTTCGATGTTACCTTCTTCATCAATAGATTCAATGATCAACGGCGAGCCCTCACCAGTAGCAGTCTCAAGGTTAAGATGCTCTCGCATGATGTTCAAGAAATCAAAAGGTTTAACACATGATTCTGGCGGTAAAACCCCTTTTTTCGTTATCAATCCCCTGTTCATAAGAACAGCACCGATTGCCACAGGAATACCAGTGGCTTCTCCCATTGCTTGGCCACCTTCAGATGCTAATGAAAAAACATACTGATGAGGTTTAGTGTCTTTTTTTCCTTTGACAACGATTTTTATACAACCCCGTTGAGGCCCAAAGTCTGTTTCTTTTAATATTTTAACCCGTTGATTGATAATATAAGAAATAGCAAAATCTAATGGAGAGATCATATTTCCCTTAATATTTAAGGGTTTATCATCGGTGAGACCGAGTTTAACGATATCAGTGATTAAATAAAAGTATTCAGGAGGGAGAACTGTTCCCTTGTTTGTCACACGTTTGACACCCTTGATATAATTAGGTAAAGTGATTGTCTCAGGATGGGGATAAGGATGAACTCGGTATTTTCCGATTTTCGGGAAATCTACGTATTCCTCTAGAGCTTTTCCGCTTTCTTCAAAGAACTTTGCTGATTTAAGTTCTCCATCAATGAAGACTGGAATATCAATTCTCATAGAGTGAATTCGATGATGAATTACTCCTTCTCCTTCAAACGGTTCTCCGCCATGAGCATGGTACAGATCAATTGAATCTACTTTGTCAAGTAAATGGTCAGCAGCGAATTTTGCCAGTAAATTGGTCACACCAGGCGAGCTTCCCATGCCAATTAATGCAGTGATATTTGCTTGTTTGGCCATTTTATCCATTTTTAGGACTTCTTGCGTTGCATCAACATCATCGTTGATATCTAAGTAATTTTTTTCTGTTTCTATTACGATTTTTAGAATTAAAGGTGCGAATTTGTAGAATGGTCCAATACAATTAAGTACGATGTCAAAGTCCATGATTGCCTTTCTAACGCTATCAGGATCAAGTGCGTTGACTTTTATCACTGTAATTTTTTCTGAACCAATATTTTTCGCTATTTCATGTGCTTTTTCGGTATTGATATCACCAATTGCGACCTTCGAGAACTCATGGAAAGTTGTAAGGGTTCTAACCGCTATTCTCCCAACGACTCCAGACCCACCTAACACTATAATTTTTGTCAATGTTTCTAATTCCTTCATCTTTGATTTTTATTAGTTTAGTCTTTCAGAGGGAATTATAACAGTATAGCTTCCTTGTTCGTGTTCTTTCCGAAGGTGCCACAAACTTAAACCAAGACCATAACAATGGACTTTCTTATTGGGTTTAATATTCATGAAAATTGTATTTCCTTCCATGTCCGATTGATTTGATTCTTCTAGCATCATTCTCAGTATTCGTTTTTGATTAAATACTTTCTGAGGTTCAGGATCATCAAAAGACACGATTTCTGCTGTGCCCTGAAAATAAACACACGAGGACGGAATAAATCGAAAATAATGATGTGGAAAAGGTATAATAAATGAAATATATGGGTTATTCATAATGTTACGAACCTTCACATAATCCTTCATAGTTATCATGTAGAGAGAGAACTTTTTCTCTAATGGCGAGACACCATAAAGGATTCCTGTCGAATGGGCTCTTCCTTTAGGGCTTACGGTGCTAAGAACACCAAAAGTCTTCCTACGAATCTGCTTTTCAACAAAATCAAATGAACGTGAGTTTTTCGTCATTTTTTCCTACCTTTTCCTTAAAATTTTGACTATTTTGCATTAATCTTAATCCTTTAGAATCTAATGATACAGTTTCAATGTTTGAATAGGGAATTTTATGATTCCTTTTGATATATTAAAAATATGACTGAAGATTGAGGGAATTTTGAACTTATTTCTCTCGATTTTGTTCAATGACAAAGAAATTATTGTTTGAAAATTATTAAATAATCGCAATTTAGTATAGACTAATATACGGTAAAGTACAAAATATTGTTGGTAGAAATGCACTTGGAAACTATACTTGAGAGACCTGATGTTCCTTTAGACGTGAAACAAGCTATCAAAAGCTATTTAATTGAACAAAAACAAATCAAGGAAACCCAACATGATATAGAACTGCCCTTACGTCAAACTCTTGATTCTATGGGCGATGCGATACATGTTGTTGGTTCTGACTTGCGTTTTATTCTTTTCAACACAGCTTTCAAACAGTGGAACAAAGAGCTGGGCCTCAAAGAAGATGTACTTGGTCAGAGAATTTCTGAAGTATTCCCCTTCCTATCAGATAGGATTATCGATGAATACAATCAAGTATTCAGTTCTGGAGAATCTCTAGTCACCGAGGAAAGAACTACAATCGGGGATAAAGAATTTATCACTGAAACACGCAAGATCCCGATTTTCGATGAGGGAAAGGTTACCCGTGTCATGACTTTTGTTAGAAATATTACTGAATACAGACAATCGATGATTGATTTGCGTGAATCAGAAGAGAAATATCGCAATTTAGTAGAACGAGCGAACGATGGCATTGCTATAGTTCGGGATTCATTGATAAAGTATTCCAATCCAATGGTAACAGAAATAACTGGTTATTCCGCCAAGGAGCTATATAACACTCCAATTACAAACTATATTCATCCTGAGGTTCGTAAAAAAGTTATTAATCATTTTGAACAACGTATGGCTGGACAAAGTGTTCCTTCAATATATGAAACGAAAATAATTTTGAAAGATGGTAGGATCTTAGAAGTTGAAGTCAATGCTGGTGTCATCACTCATCAGGGCAAACTGGCTGACCTGGCGATTATAAGGGATATTAGTGAGAGAAAGCAAATAATACAAGCAATACGGGAAAGTGAAACACGATATCGTACAATTCTCGAGAATATCGAGGATGGATATTATGAGGTCGATTTAGCTGGAAATTTTACGTTATTCAATGATTCTCTTTGTAAAATTTTTGGGTATCCAAGAGAAGAAATTTTGGGGATGAATTATAAAAAGTATACAAATGAGAAATTAGCTCCTCTTGTGTTTCAAACCTTTAATGCTGTCTATCGGACGGGTAAACCAATTAAAGCGTTTAATTGGGAGGCTGTGAGGAAAAATGGAACGAAGAGAATTGTTGAAGCATCAGCATCACTAATATATGATTCTAAAGGTGAACGTACTGGATTTCGTGGGATTATCCGCGATATTACGGAGCGAATACAAGTTGAACGAGCTCTCCGAGAAAGCGAAACACGGTATCGTACAATTCTCGAGAATATCGAAGATGGTTATTATGAGGTCGATTTAGCTGGGAATTTAACCTTCTTCAATGATGCTATGTGCAGAATTCATGGTTATTCTAAAGATGAGATGATGGGTATAAATAACCGAGAGTATACAGATGAAGAGACCGCCAAGATGGTGTATGACAACTTTAATAAGGTTTATCAAACAGGAGAGCCCACAAGAATCATTGCTTACGAAATTAATCGAAAAGATGGATCTAAGCGGATCAACGAAGCGTCTATTTCTTTAATTACTAATTCTGATGGTGAACCCACTGGGTTCCGTGGGATAATTCGTGATACAACTGAACGTCAGCAAGCAGAGCGTGCTTTACGAGAAAGTGAGGAGAAATATAGGACAATTTTGGAAACTATTGAAGAGGGTTATTATGAAGTGGATCTTGTTGGGAATTTTACCTTCTTTAATGATTCGATAAGTAAATTTCTTGGTTATTCTAAAGATGAATTAATGGGGATGAATTACCATCAGTACACGAATGAAAAGACTGCCAAGAAGGTATACCAGACTTATAATACGGTTTTTCGAACAGGGGAATCAACAAAATTGTTTGATTTTGAAACTATCAGAAAAGACGGGAGTAGATTTTTCAATGAGGTGTCTGTTTCCCTGATAGTAGACCCTGATGGTGAACCCAACGGGTTCCGCGGGATTGTTCGTGATATTACTGAACGAAAAGAAATGGAAGCAGCATTGGGAGAAGAAAGAGAAAAATACGAAACATTAGTTAATAAATTAGAAGAGGGAGTAACTCTAGAAGATCCAGAAGGAATCATTAGGTATGCTAATCCAAAAACATTAGAAATCTTAGACTATATAGAAGAAGAACTATTAGGAAAACACTGGAGTTTTATAGTTCCAGAAAAATATATTGAGGAATCTCGTATTGAGACAGAAAAACGATCTAGAGGCATCAGTAGCAGGTATGAAAGCAGTCTTTTAGCAAAAGATGGGACTAATATTCCAGTTATAGTTTCAGCAACACCTATTTTCTCTAATACTGGAGAGTTCCAATCTGTTCTAGTTTTATCAACCGATATCACTAGGCGTAAACGTATTGAGGAGAAGTTGCAGCAAAGTGAGGAGAAATATAGTAATCTGTTCCATCAATCGAATGATGCAATTTTTCTGCACGATCTAGATGGAAACATCATAGATGTTAATGAAAAAACGTTAAAACTGTTTGAATACACAAAACCAGAGATCTTGTCAATTAAAATCCCCGTTCTTCATCCTCCTGAAATGAGTGAAGCCTCGAGAAACGCCTTTGAGAAAATTGCTAAAGACGGATTTACAAATTTTGAAATTAATTTTATGAAAAAGAATGGGGAAGTCTTTCCTGCTGATGTTTCCTCAAGTCTTTTCACTGTTGGAGGGAAAACGGTAATTCAGGGCATCGTTCGGGATATTACCGAACGTAAACAAGCGGAACAGGCACTACGACAAGTAAAACTTGAGGAAGAACGCTATCATGCCATGCTTAGTCATTTCATAAATAATGACATGCAAAAAATAATCAACAATCTGGAATTATTATCATTAATGTATGAATCAGAATTAAAATTGGATGATAGGATATTAACTAAGATCGTTAGCGTTGCTTCTGGCTCGTCAAAAACCATTGATAGAGTAAACAAAATCTATGAGGTTCTTCAATCTCCTTTTATTCCACCAAAAGACAGCACTAATCTTCTCGATGTTATTAATGAAGCAATCTCGGTATCATCAGCTTTTTCTCAATTCATCAAATTTGATAAGGAGAATCTGGAGGTGATGATCTTGAGTGATGCACATCTTAAGGATGTTTTTAGTGAAATTTTCTTTTTTATTTTGAGCTCTGATGTTGTCAATATCAAGACGAGTATTGATATTCGGGGTTCTTTCCTTCCCTCCTCTTTCTGCGTTATTGTTAGTGATTGTTGTTCTAAACCACTATCCCAAGAGTTGATTTCAAAACTTTCGGGGAAAATAACAGATGAGTGGGAAGTTATTGGACATAATATTGGTTTAGCACTAGCCTCAGTAATAATACAATACTATGGTGGCTCACTTGAAATCCATCCATCTGCTCATAAAGGAAACGAGTTCAAACTTCTTTTCCCTCATAATTTAATAGAGGCTTTAGGAGAACTTAAAGAAGATTAAATCACAAATATTTCGCTTAGAGTTTTAAAATGATTTTTTTTCTCCGTAAATAGTTCCCCTAACTTTTACATGGTTATATCGAGAGAAAGAGCGAAAGCATGATGAATTTTTTTTATTTATAGAAATTAGAAAAACCATATATTTCGCTATTATCGTAACTTTAGATAATAACAAACTTCAATTGTCTGTGAGTTACGATGCTATTGGAATCACTGCTAAAACGGCAAGATATTACTGTAGATGTAAAAGAAGTGATAAAAAAAAGTATTACTGAGGTCAAGGCAACAGAAACCAGACTACGAGAATCTGAAGAATTGATTGAATCACTTCTAAAAGTTTCTCCAGAGTCATCACTACTTTTAGATAAAGAAGGTACCATCCTTGCCATCAATGAGGTAGCAACCCAAAGAATAGGTAAAAATGTGGATGAACTTATTGGCTGTTGTGTTTTTGATTTATTCTCACCTGAAGTAGCTAATTTCCGAAAGATGCAAATTAATAAAGTTATTCGTTCAGGAGAACCTCTACGTTTCAACGATGAGCGAGAGGGAATGGTTTTTAACAATTATATCCATCCTGTCCTTGATGTGTATGGAAAAGTGGTTCGATTAGCAGTTTTTGGAAATGATATCACTGAACAAGTCCTGGTTGAGAAGTCATTAAGAGAGTCAGAGGAGAAGTATCGAAATCTAGTTGAACGAGCAAGTGATGGAATAACGATAGTCCAAAATTCATTAATAAAATATGTCAATCCAAGTCTTGTAACTATGATTGGATATACTACAGAAGAAATTATAGATACTCCCATTATGAATTATATTCACCCTGACCATGTTTCGATAGTTATTGAGCGATACGAACTACGGATAGCTGGCCAACCTGTACCACCGATTTATGAAACAATATTGATCAAGAAAGATGGTACGTCACTGGAGGTTGAGTTAAATGCCGGGATAATTACCTTTCAGGAGGAACCAGCTGATCTAGTAATCGTTCGAGAAATTACAGAGCGAAAACGCTTTGAACGAGCGCTTCGAGAAAGTGAAGAGAGATATCGAACCCTAATTACAACAATGAGTGAAGGAGTCTGGGTAACAGATCGCAAAAATAAGACAGTTTTTGTAAACTCTGCGTTAGAAAACATGTTAGGGTATAGTGAAGCTGAAATACTTGAAAAAGACGGGAGAGATTTCCTCCACTCTGATTCACTTCCATTTTTTGAAGATATAATAAATGAACGATTCATTAAAAAAATTCCCACTTCTACCTACGAATTAAAATGGATCAGGAAGGATGGAACTTCAATAATCACTCGAGTCGCTGGAACGGCATTGTTAGATGAACAGGGAGAAACTATTGGGAGCTTTGGGATATTATCTGATATTACATCGGAAACAAAGGCAAAAGAAGCATTGCAAAAAAGCGAAGAAAGGTATCGTAGGTTAATCGAACTTTCTCCTGATGCTATCATTTTGACTGATCTTGAATTCAACATAATTGCAGTGAATCACCAAGCTGTAAATTTGAACGGTGTGAAAAGTGCGGCAGATTTAATCGGAAGGAATGCAATGGGTTTTATCTTACCAGAAGACCGTGTTAAGGCTATTGAGAATGCTCAAAAAACATTACAACAGGGGAGAAAATTGAACTTAGAATATAGGTTGCTCAAGGTGGACGGAACCGTTTTTCCTGCAGAATTGAATGCCTCATTAATTACTGATGAAAAAGGCGATCCTACTGCTTTCATCAGCATAGTAAGGGACATATCAGAACGTAAGAAAACAAAGGAAGCACTGCAGGAGTCAAAAGAGAAATATCAAATGCTTATAGAGAAGATGCATGAGGGAGTAGTTTTGGAGGATGAAGAGGGAAATATTACCTTTGTAAACCCTAGAACAGTGGAAATGATTGGTTTTCCTGAAGATGAGTTATTAGGAAAACACTGGAGCTATGTGGTGGCAGCTGAGGAGCGTGAGAAAGTTGAAGCTGAAACAGCAAAACGTCCCAAGGGAATTGTTAGCTCCTATGAATCCGTTGCTCAATCGAATGATGGAAGAAAGATTCCTGTTCTCGTTACAGCAACTCCTATTTTATCTAAAAGAGGAGAATTCAAAGGAGTACTTTCTGTATTCACAGACATTACTGAACAGAAACGGGGGGAGAAAAACCTTCGTGAATCAGAGGAACGTTATCGAAGTCTTATAGAGAATGCTCGAGATTTAATATTTACAATATCTCCAGAGGGTATTATTGCTTCAGTGAACACCTCTTTCGAAAGAATCACAGGTTGGGAACGTGATGAGTGGATTAACCAACCTTTTTCATTAATAGTGCACCCTGAGGATCTTTCTCTAATAATAGAGGGATTTGAACGCATTTTAGAAGGTGAACAACCTCCAGCACCCGAATTACGACTTCTGACTAAATCGGGTGATTATTTAATATTCGAGGTAAAGGGTTCACCTCAAATCAGGGATGGTAAAATAGCTGGTATGTTAGGTATTGCACGTGACATTACAGAAAGATACAAAGCAGAAGAAGCTATAAGGGAAAGCGAAGAAAAGTATCGGACTTTAGTTAATTATTCACTCCAAGGTTTACTCATTTTTCAAGGGGATCCCCCTCAGATTGCTTTTACTAACCCTGTAATTGCTGAAATTCTTGGATATTCTATCGAGGAAATTTTAAATTTTCAACCTGAACAAATATACAACTTGGCTCATCCTGATGATAGAGAGGGATATTTCCAAAGCTATAGAGATCGTTTAGCAAACCGAGATTTTCAACCTCAACCAGAAGTTCGTTTTATAAGAAAAGACGGGTTGATAATCTGGTTGGAAGCACATTCCAGTCGAATTGAATACATGGGGAAACCTGCAATCCAGGCAGCTTTTGTGGACATTACTGCTAGGAAGAAGGCTGAAGAGTCATTACGACTTGTTAAACTTGAAGAAGAGCGTTATCATGCAATGTTAAGTCATTTTGTAAATAATGATCTCCAAAAAATCATCAATAATGTCGAATTAATATCATTAAATTCCGAATCAACTCAAGAAATGGAGAAAAATGTAAGTAGAATAATAGACATTGCTTCTAGCTCATCAAAAACAATTGATACCGTAAATAAGATATTTGAAGTTCTTCAATCGCCTTTCGATCAAGTCCAAAAAAGATTTAATCTGCAAGATGTTGTTAACAAAGCCATTTTGGATATGAAACCGTTTTCCCTTAACGCAAACGCTGACCAAGAAAGTCTTAGCGTGATGATATATGCAGATAAATACCTTGAGAACGTCTTTTTGGAACTTTTCTTATTTATCATAGATTCCTGTGAGAAAAAATTAGACATTTCAACTTCAACTGTCATCAAAGGTTCTTTTGTTCCTCCGTTTTTCCGTGTGACGATATTTGACCAATGTTCTCAACCCATATCAGAAGAAATTAGTTTAAGGCTCTCTAAGAAGATTACAGAAAGATGGGAATATCAAGGTCATTTTACTGGACTTTCACTAGTATCAGTCATAATGCAACATTATGAAGGATCACTAACAATCCAACCTCAAGACACAGCAGGAAATGAATTTCAACTTAATTTCCCAAGTAATCTAATCCAGTTTTCAGAGGATGAAGAATAGAAAAAGCTTGAAGATAGGAAAAAAGTTGATACAGGAGACATAAACGTCTCCAAGTTCAATTTAAGAGAATATTTGAAATTATTAGATAAGACCTTGAGCCATCATTGCCCGAGCGACTTTCATAAACCCTGCGATATTAGCACCTGCTACTAGGTTATCTGGGGTTCCATACTTCTCGGCTGCTGAACGAGCGCTTTTGTGGATGTTGACCATGATACTATGAAGTCGTTTATCCACTTCTTCGCGATTCCAAGCAAGTCTTAAGCTATTCTGTGACATTTCAAGACCTGAAGTAGCTACTCCACCTGCATTTGCAGCTTTAGCTGGCCCAAAAGCAATACCAGCCTCTAGGAAAAGATTGATTGCATCCATAGTAGACGGCATATTTGCTCCTTCACAAACTGCAATGACCCCATTATCAATCAATATTTGAGCGTCATGAGCTTCGATCTCATTTTGCGTGGCAGAGGGGAAAGCAATGTCACATTTGATTTCCCATGGACGTTTATTGGGAGAATAATCTACGTTGAACTTTTCAGCGTATTCTTTGATCCGCCCTCTGCGTACTTGTTTCAACTCAAGTAAATAATCGAATTTTTCTCCAAAAGTAACTCCATCAGGATCATAAATAAAACCACTTGAATCTGAAAGTGTTACAACTTTACCACCTAGTTGGTTCACTTTTTCAGTTGTATACTGAGCTACATTACCGGATCCTGAGACTGTGCAAATTTTGTCTTTCATATCAAGACCTCGGTCTTTAAGCATCTCAACAGCAAAATAGGTGCAACCATAACCCGTGGCTTCAGGTCTGACCAAAGAGCCACCATAATCCAACCCCTTACCCGTCAAAACCCCTGCATGAAATTGATTCATAATTCTTCTATACTGACCAAACAAATAACCAATTTCACGGCCACCAACGCCTATATCTCCAGCTGGAACATCACAATCAGGTCCAATATGGCGATATAACTCCTGCATGAAGCTTTGACAAAAACGCATAACTTCATTATCACTTTTTCCTTTTGGATCAAAGTCACTACCACCCTTGCCGCCACCCATCGCAAGACCAGTCAATGCATTCTTAAAGACTTGCTCAAATCCTAAGAATTTAATGATTCCAAGGTAAACACTAGGGTGGAATCTTAAGCCTCCTTTATAGGGGCCAATTGCTGAATTGAATTGAACTCGAAAACCACGATTGACATGGATTTCACCTCGGTCATCCATCCACGGTACTCGGAACATAAGTTGCCTTTCTGGTTCAACGATGCGTTCTAGCATACTAAGTTTTTGAAATTCAGGATGACGTTCAATTGCAGGCTCTAAAGATTCTAATACTTCTTTTACTGCTTGATGGAACTCCTTTTCACCAGGGTTCTTCTCAACAACTTTATCATAAACTGTGTCAATGTATGTCATATTTATGACCTTTGCCTCTTTTTTTATATTACAATGATGACTTATTACTAAGAATGAGCCGAAAACAGGTGTTTGGTTCTCAAACCTGAATAAAAAGACGCAATTCAATGTTGTTTTTTAATCCCATTGGAGGAATAGTTTTTCTTTTTTCGGATAGTATGATAGCCTAACACTGAAAAAAAGAGAAGGAGGATTCTAACTGGTGTTTTTTCAGAAATTTTAATAGTTCATTCTGATAAAATATTGAAAAGCCCTTGTACTGCCATTGAATCGAACAAGTAGAACTTCTTATATTTTATCCATCTCAATATTTTGGATTACGACACTAAAGACATGCAAAACATTTTCAAACTAGGTCTCATTCACTAAGTATTGAATGAGAATGATCGACAGAACTCCAATTCCTGAGTTAGAAGGAGAAGGGCTAGGTCTGGAATACCAGCCTAAATACAAAATTTTTCATGAATTGATGACCAAAAGGATTAACAAAGTGCTGCTTGTTTCAAGTTATTATGACAATTTCATTTTGGAGGAAGATGGAAGACTAAGTGATCAAGTGTTTGAACAATTTCATAATCTTAACCTGCGAACGTTACCAAGCATCACACGAGTAGCCTCAGCCAATGAAGCGTTAAAATTAGTCAAAGAAAAAGAATTTGATTTAGTAATTACCATGAGACGCTTGGGAGATATTGATGCATTCGATTTGGGTCAAAATATTAAGAAAATTTGTGATATCCCTGTTGTTATGTTATTGAACAACGCAAGTGTTATACCGTATTTACCAGATCGATCAAAAAGACAAGGAATTGATAGAATCTTTTTATGGAATGGAGATTCTACAGTCTTTGTTGCAATAATAAAACATCTCGAGGATCTATTAAATGTAGCACATGATACTGAAGTCGGCCTTGTAAGAGTGATTATTGTTGTTGAGGACTCTATTCGTTATTACTCACTTTTCTTACCATTGATCTACAGTGAACTCATGAAACAAACGCATCGATTGATCTCAGCTGGGATAAATGATTTCTACAACTTATTACAGATGAGAGCAAGACCAAAGATCCTTTTAGCAGAAACATATGAAGAGGCTATGGAATATTATCACTCTTACAAAAAATATGTCATAGGGGTAATTTCTGATGTTCGATTTTTCAAAGAAGGGAAAGAAGACAAAGAAGCAGGTTTAATGTTCATTAATGAAGTGAAAAAAAACAACCTAACACTTCCTACCGCGCTACAATCAAGTGAACTTCAAAATAAAAAGCGAGCAAAGGAAATCGGAGCGTATTTTATTCATAAGAAGTCACGGAGACTTCTCAAAAGCTTGAGGGACTTTATGTTAAAATATCTAGGTTTTGGGGATTTTTTCTTCCAACTAGCTGACGGTACTGTTGTTGGTCAAGCTAGAAACATTCTAGAGTTATATCAAGCGATTTCAGTAGTTCCTAGCGAATCGTTAGTATATCATGGTTCTCACGATCATTTTTCTGGTTGGTTGATGAATCGTGCAGAGTTTGCCATCGCTCAAAAAATTAAACCAGTTAAAGTAACCGATTTTACTGAGGCAGAATTACGTGATTTCTTACTCAAATCAATCAATGCCATTCTTGTTGAAAAAACAGGTGGGGTTGTACATGATTGGGATCGGGAGAGTCATCACCCCGCGATAAGATTTACCCGATTAAGGCCAGGTTCTCTTGGCGGAAAGGGTCGTGGAATTGCGTTTTTACAATTCTTGCTTAATACATTCCTTCTTGCGGATGATCTTTCTCAAAATTTTGATATCCGAATACCTAAGACCTTTGTAATAGGAACGGATGAATTCGATAGATTCATGCAAGAGAACGATGAGCTCTATGACATTGCTCTCTCCGATACTTCTGATGAAGATATTAAAAACAGTTTCTTAAAAGCTATGGTATCTAAAAGTCTCATTGACGATTTAAGAATCATCTTGAAGGATCTCACTGGTCCTCTTTCGGTAAGATCTTCGAGTTTATTTGAGGATTCCCAGTATCAACCATTTGCAGGTATCTTTGAAACATACTTTTTACCGAATAACCAAGAAATGGATGTTAGGGTGAGATTACTATGCGATGCTATTAAACTAGTATATTCTTCTTCCTTTTTAAAGAGAGCAAAAAGTTACGCTGAAACTACGGATCAATCTGTTGAGGAATCTAAGATGGCAGTTGTAATTCAGCAAGTTGTTGGAAGAGAACATCCTACCAAGCTTTCTTATCCTAGTTTCTCGGGAGTAGCATCTTCATATAATTATTATCCAATATCTTACATGAAACCTACTGATAGGATCGCATTTCTTGCAATAGGGTTAGGAAAAACAATAGTAGACGGGGGACTCGCTCTCCGTTTCTGTCCAAAATATCCAGAAATCAGTTTTTTTTCAACTCAAGATCAGTTATTAGAGAATAGTCAAAAAGAGTTCTTTGCAATAGATTTAGCGTCAGTTGAAGGTGATTTTATTAACAAAGGGGAAAATTCTTTTCTTATAAAAAAAAGTGTATTTGACGCTAATAGGGATATTTTAAGCAATGTTGCAGATACTTATGATTACAATGATCAAGTGCTTAGGAATGGTTATTATGGTGAGGGTACTCCCGTTGTAACCTTTAACAATCAATTGAAATATAAGACTATCCCGCTTGTTGAGGTGATATCGAAGACTTTAGAGCTTGGAGAGAAAGCTATGGGTTGTAGCGTGGAAATCGAGTTTGCAGGAAACTTTCAAGCTATACAAAAGAAAAGAACCACCCTCTATCTTTTACAGATTCGTCCATTCATAGAACAGGATGAATTATTGAGTGAGGAACTTGAATCAGTTCCCAAGAGCGAAATGATAGCCTATTCAACTCAAATTTCAGGGAATCGAATTATCAAAGACATTCGTGATATAGTCTATGTAAAACCTGAAGCTTTTGATAAGTTGAAAACTCAAGAAATGGTTAAAGAAATCGATCAAATTAATCAGATTTTAAGAACTCAGGAGATCCCCTACATCCTTTTAGGATTTGGTCGTTGGGGAACTTTTGACCGTTTTTTGGGGATTCCCGTAAAATGGAACAATATCTCGGGTGCTCAAGTAATGATTGAAACTGGTTTAGACGCTTTTCATGTTGAACATTCTCAGGGAAGCCATTTCTTTCAAAATATTACTACTGCTAACATTGGATACTTTTTCATAAAATATAGTTCAAAGATAGACTTCATTGATTGGGATTGGTTGAAAGGCCAGAAAAATATCATCACTGAGGCTGAATTCATTCGTCATATTCGGACAGAAAGTCCTTTGTTTGTAAAAATCGATGGAAGAAAGAGAGAAGGTATAATAGTCAAGCCTGGAGTTATAAAATTAAACAATGACTGAATTTGCATGATCTAGGAGATTGTAACATTCATAGAATAATAATTTGTAATAGATCAATTTTCATTTTCTTATTTTTTTCCTTATCAATCCATGTTTTTTTTCTTCGTATGTAGAAAAATTTAAATTAAAAATTTCTTAGCGGACTTTAGAGGTTGATGCCTTGGACTTTACAAAGCTTTAGACAAAAATAGCTCTTCTTCTTTATCTAATAAGGCATCATTGAATTTACTACCTTCCTTGTTTTCACAATTACTTTTACATCAATCTCAAATTCAACATCAAATAAGTAGATCAGCTATCTATCAGGTAACGGAGTTTTTATCAAGTTGAACGACGATTCTATCCTCGTTACACCAGAAATGGCGACAGTCTTAAGACCTTTGAGCAAAAGTGGTTCAATGACAGTCGATGAATTGGCTGAAGTTGTTGGCATGCCCCATGTCAAGGTTGAACAGCTCACCTCACGATTAAGTATAGAAAAGCTAACAGTAAGAGAAGTGAAAACAATTTCTCGTGTTGTATTAACAAAAGAAGGACGAGAAATTATCGAAAAGGGATTACCCGAAAATCAAATAATCAAAGTTCTAAAGAAAAAATCTGATGGAATCCCAATAACCCAGCTATCATCTCTTGTGGACTTAACTAAACAAGCAGTGAATGCAGGAATTGGAAACCTAAGAAACGCCGGATTAATAAAAATTGACAAAGGGCTTCTTATTCTTGTCGAACCAGCAAAAAGATTGAATCAAGAACTAGAAGATGTTTTAAAATCTCTATCTGAAGATCCATTGTCTCCTTTTACAGGAGAAATTCAAACAGCTCTTTCAAACCGAGGATTTATTGAATTGAAAGAGAAACAACAAACAACTGTTAGTATAACTGATTTTGGATCCAAAGCATTGTCCAATATTCAAATTATTGAAACTGTATCACGCTTAACACCTGATCAAATACGATCAGGCGATTGGCGATCTTTACAGTTAAAAAGTTATAACATCACTAGTCGTCCAAAAGCTTACCCAACAGGCAGAAAACACCCATATCTCATGTTTTTAGATGAAGTAAAACAGAAACTCGTGGGTTTAGGATTTACTGAGATGAGAGGGCCACTCGTGGAGAGTGAGTTTTGGAACTTTGATGCCTTATTCCAAGCTCAGGATCATTCAGCTCGCGAATGGTCCGATATTTATACCATAAAACACCCCACCCATGGAAACCTTCCAAAGGATCAAAATCTTGTAAAAAATGTTCAAAAAGTCCATGAAACAGGTGAACCAGTAGGTTCACGAGGTTGGCGATATCGATGGGATCCACGAAAAGCAGCTCAGCTAATATTAAGACCCCAAGGAACCTCTGTGAGTGCTAGAACACTATACAACCTTAAAATTCCTTCAAAATACTTTTGTATTGCACGATGTTATAGACCTGATTCTGTCGATGCTGTTCACCTTTCTGAGTTCAATCAGCTTGAGGGGATATCCTGTGATCCTTCTATCACCTTTCGTACTCTCTTAGGTCTTCTCAAAACTTTTGCTATCGAGATTGCCGGAGCTACTAAAGTTCGCTTCAAACCTGATTATTATCCTTTCACTAGCCCCTCTGCTGAGCTTAGTGCTTTTCACCCCAAGCTTGGTTTTATTGAATTTGGCGGTTCTGGTATCTTTCGGCCCGAGGTTACTGCTCCTTTTGGTATTTCTGATCCAGTGATTGCCTGGGGTCTTGGAGTGGATCGCCTTTATATGGTCAAGAGAGGAATTAATGATATTCGTGAACTTTTCACACAGGATTTGAATTGGTTACGCAAGGTGCCTTTAACTTAGAGGTGGAATAATTGGTTGCTTTCAAAATTTCATATTATGATGTCATAGACTTACTGAACTTACCAGAGGATATCTCAATAGATGAACTAGATAATCTCTTTAGCTATGCCAAATCTGAAATTGAGGAACATGATTTGGCTGACGAGGGTTATATAAAAGTTGACTGTAAAACTTCCAATCGACCAGACATCTGGGGTGTTGAAGGCCTTGTTAGAGAAGTTAGTGGTGCAATAGGCTTACACGAAGGTTTACCTGATATCTCCGCTGAACCTAGTGGCTTTGTAATAGAAGTTGATCCTCGAATCAAATCTGTACGCCCATACATTGCATGCTCACTTATTAGAGGCGTGAGATTCTCCGACTTCCTTATTAAGCAATTGATCCAGTTACAAGAAAAAGTTGATTTTTCATATGGACGCCGTCGTAGTCGATCCTCCATTGGTGTTTATAATGCCAACATGATTCAAAGTCCCATTTTTTATGGTCTTGTCCCACGATCGTCTTCTTTCTTTCCTCTTGGGTATAACGAGAAAATGACCTTAGGTGAAATCTTAGTAAGACACGAAAAAGGCATAGAATACGGCCACATCTTACCCTCTGAAGGTGATCTACCTATTCTCCGTGATGTTAATCGCGTTGTTCTTTCCATGCCTCCGATAATTAATAGCAATGATGTTGGTCGCGTAAATGAAGAAACTAATGATGTTTTGGTAGAGGTAACAGGTACCAACCTTGAAGTTGTTAAAGTCGTTAACACCTTAATGACTCAGACCTTAAGAGATCGTGGCGGTAAAGTATATAGTGTTGAAATCCATTATCCAAAGAATCATGGAGAGGCACCTACGACGCTAGTTACACCTGAAACGGAACCTTATGAAATGGAAGTTAACCCAAAAAATATTGAGAATTATTTGAGTCTCAATTTAACAGTGGAAGATATTATTAAATTACTTCGTAAAAGAAGACTTGAAGCTATTTCAAAAAATGGGTCATTACTTGTCAAGTACCCCCCTTATCGGGTTGACTTGCTTCATTGGGTCGATGTAGCGGAGGAAGCAGCAATTGCATATGGGTACATGAACATTGAACCAGCTAGGTCAGAAGTTCCAACGATAGGGGGATTATCGTCACGAACGACAAGCGAGAATTATGTACGTGAAATTTTAAGTGGATGTGCATTACAAGAAGTCCTGAATTTCACTCTTACCGATCCTGATAAGCTAACGACATTGATGGGATATGACGATGAAGCACTTACTAACTGTATTCAAGTCACAAATCCAGTAAGTCTAACTTATTCAGTTATGAGAAATCGCATTCTCCCAGGATTGCTTGATTTTCTTTCACGAAATACTCACAATGAATATCCACAATATCTCTTTGAAGTCGGAGAAGTTGTCATGATTGAAGGTGACTCCGTAAGAACAATCAATAAAGCAGCTGTCACCCTAGCAGATTCCGATGTTTCTTTTGAACATTGCCACAGCATTCTCGAAACGTTAATTCAAGGATTGGGAACAACTTACAAGTTAGAGGCAATTAGATCAGCTGAATTTATTCATGGAAGAACAGCACGAATTATAACTGAGGGGAAAGAAGTGGGTATAATTGGTGAAGTCTCTCCTGAACTGCTTGAAAACTGGGAGGTATTTATACCTGTGGCCGCATTTGAAATTGATCTCTCATTAATTCCAACGTTAAATTTGCCTCCAATAGAAACATCTGAATCATTAGAATAAGAAAAAGTCCTATTTTCTATTTATTCCTTTTAGATAATATTTTTTGTTTCCTAATTTCTCTTCATCATTTTTTTTTCAGATATCCGAGAAGACCAAGTATAAATAATGCTTTTGTCACGAATTAAATTAAAATATAATCCTTGGGATAAAAATTGGCAGTTTTTAACTTAGATGAGAAATTTAAGCTTTGGCGAAATATCAAGTATTATTATCCTTATAGTGAGTTAACCAGACAGCCTAAGTGGAGGGTAGCCATTTTAACATGTATGGATTGTCGGATAATCTCGAATGTCTTTGGAATTGAGGATCCTGGGGAAGCAATTGTCATTCGGACCACAGGTGCTTTATTAACTCTTGATAGCCTTCGATCTCTATTAATTGCTGTATATGAGCTAAATGTCAATCTAATTGCAGTTATAGGGCATACAGATTGTGGAGGGGAAATGTCAGAGAATCAAATGAGAAAATTAATCTCAAAAATTTCTAAGAGGGCAGGAATATCACCTGAAGAGGTTCTCCGTTTATTAGGCTCCTCTGATCCTCCTAGTGCGTTTCTTGGGTTCAATAATGTTGAGGTACAAGTTCAAAAAACTGTTAAGGATATTCGGGAACATCCTTTAATTACTCCAGTTGGAGTGGAAGTTGTTGGTTTCATCTATGAGACATTAAAAGGAGATCTTATAAACTTGCAAAAGAAAAGAGAACAAAGGGAGAGATAAACAACTTTAATCTAAGGAGTACTAAGAATTATCTGAAGAAAAATCAATAAGAGCGTATAATGAGTAAAATGTGTTCTTGCTTACCTGGTAATGATTTTAACCACATGTGAGAAGAATCTGGAAAGAAATTTGGGATCTTTTGTTCAATCGCAGCAATAACTCCTTGAGGATCGGAAACTTTTCCAGTTTTTATGGTTAAAAGAAGTCGAGCTGATATGGAAGTGGGTTGCAAAAGCTGATTGAAACGATCTAGATTTTCAAGTAAGAAAAAAGGGTCTAATGTTAAATCTGCTGTTATAAGGCTAAAAGATTGAGGAGAGAAATTATCAATATTTACCTCGAAAAAGTTAGCAATTCTATAAGAGAAATTGGACCATTGTTCTTTGATTTCTCTCAAAGATGGCTCATATTGCGGTGAAATTTCAATGGCTAAGACAGAATCAACATTATTCTCTAACATAAAAATCGAAAATCCCCCTACATTTGCTCCGATGTCTAGACACTGATCTTTTGGACTTATAAGGGGGAAATCAAGATTAGAGGATAAAAATTCTATTTTGTGATAACCTACTGGTTTCCCGAATCTCTGAATTATTAATTCTTTTGTCTCAATTTTATCATGAGTTTTTACTCTATAAGCAGGTTTTTTCACAAGCTTATCATTTATCCTGACGCCATTTTCTCGGATGAACCGAATTGCCCTCGACCTGGAAGGAAAAAGCTGATTATGAACAAACCATTCATCCAAACGCACACCTGTTCACTTTACTTGCTAGTTAGTCGTTGTTAAGGTCTTCTTTTTTCAAACGCCAGAATTTTTTTCCTTGTTTTTTCTTCTCTCGTAACCGTTTTTCTTCTCGGAGAATACGTCTGACTCCCTTTCCTTTCCTGGGCATAAAAACACCATTCCACTCTGTAAATAATGTATTATATTATATTCCTTTGGATCATTAAGTCAAATACCGCTTTAGACTACTTTTCTTTCTTCTTTGTTTTCGCCTGTGGAATTTTCTCCTTAATCCGACGTTTAGTATCCTTTATATGCTCAATGGCCTCTTTATTAATATTAGCTTTTTTTCGTCGAGAAGATTGGGGGATTTTCTTAAACACCATGATAGTCTCAATTATTATTGAGAAAGATCTCCTTTTAAATTTTCATTTTCATTTTCTATAGTAAGATAACTCTCTCTAATTAAAGGGATACTGAGTTTTATATAGAATGGAATCATTATTTACCGAAAACTAAGGTTTATAATACAGGTTCAGGATTTTATTCATTCCTATATCATTTTCAGTTATCTCTCTCTCTTATGAGTTTAAAAGGGATTTCAGCAATATAATACGTATGTCATCTTCATCACCGTCTACTGATAAAAAATCTTCGAGTCCAACGTCAAAGAAACATAACTATCTAGAACGGAAATATGGTAAAGAACCTAAGATAACCAAAGAGGAATTGGATAAAATACGTTGGAGCTGGCATTAATTATACCACAATTCTTTTTCAGCTAAATTTTATCGTCTTTTTCTGAACACTGAATTAGTGTAGTTGCCTCTATCTTTTTTATTAACCTATTCATTTAGTAACTTAATTTAGATTCCTATCTATGATAGATAATATAATGAATCCTCATGAATTCTTCAATTGTAACTAATTCCCTAAGTTTTATTCTAAAAATCTACAAAAATCATCCAAGAGGGAGAAAGAGAGAAATATTTTTATTCTGGAGGATTTATACCAAAAGTTACTCTGATAAATTTGCTAAAATAGGATATCACGAGTTGACAAAGAGTGTCATATGGTAAAGACTTAGCTGAATTTGGTGTGGAATATGCCCACCAAAATGGAGTTGACTACGTAGAAGCCAGATTAATTAATGGTCAAAGAACTCTTCTACTCTTACGAAACGGTATGTTAATTTCAGGAACTCAACGACCTTGGCTTGGTATTGGATTTCGTGTGTTAAAAAATGGGGGACTTGCGTTTGTATCCATTGATGAACTATCGAGAAAAACGGTAACAGACGCTATTAACATTGGAGTCAAAATGGTGAAAGGATCCAATCCCAAAGAGAAAATTGATTTAGGTGAACCTATTTCAAATGAAGCGAAATGGGCCGTGGCCGCCAAACAAAAATTGGTAGACGTTGACACAGATTCTATGCTAGAGTTATTAACAGAAATGGATAAAAAGGCTGAAGATCATGGGATCAACACCCGTGCGAATATTTTTGAAGCTCAAAGCTATGAGAAATATCTTGTAACTTCAGAAGGGACTCGTATTGAGTCAGAATCGTCCATGCTTAAATTCTATGCTATTTTAACAGCCAAAGGGCTGTTAGATTCTGAACAACGTTGGGTGGATCTAACTCGGAGTACAGGATGGGAAGGCACTAAAACTTGGATTGATAAATATGATGATGATTGTGCCCGCTTAGCTAAAGTTGCCGCGCAATCAGAAAATGCTATAACAGGAAAAGTAGATTTTGTTGTAGGTCCCGAAGTCGTGGGTATTATTTGTCACGAGAATTGTGGTCATCCTAGTGAGGGAGATCGAATTATGGGCAGAGAAGGTGCACAAGCAGGGGAGTCCTTCTGGAGGGACTTATCCTTTAGGGAATCACGAGTTGGATCTGAATACGTAACTATCGCAGAAGATCCAACAATTCCGGGGACAGGAGGATATTATGAATACGATGACGAGGGTGTTAAAGCTCGTGAAAGAATTCTAATTAAGAATGGAATAATAAATGAACCGCTACTTAATCGAGAATACGGGGTGAAATTTGGATTAGGATCGAATGGAGCAGCTCGGTCTTCGGACTTCAATCGTGAACCAATAATTCGTATGGCTAATACTTATATGAAACCAGGAGATTATACTCTTGAAGAATTGATAGAAGGTGTGAAACACGGGATCTACATGCTTTCATTTACAGAGTGGAATATCGATGATAGACGATATCAATCTAAATATGTAGGTTTTGAATGCTTTGAAATTAAAAATGGAGAAGTGACTGACACAATGGTACGTCGTCCTGTTATGGAGCTTACATCTATAGGATTGTTTTCTTCGATTGACGGAGTTTCCAAAGATCTTATATTTGATTTTCCTGGCATTTGTGGGAAGAGTGACCCATCGCAGGGAGTTCCCGTTTATGCTGGTGGTGGTTACATCCGTATGCGGGATATCAGACTCGGTTGAGGTGCAGTAAAAATGACAGAACAAATGGAAGCTTATGTCGATTTATCAGTTGAAATTGGACAGAAACTGGATGTTGATCTTATTATCGCTCGTGGCATTTCAAACATTGAAAATCAAATCAGATTTTCTCAAAACAAGATTGATATTAACAAACAATGGCACTCAAAAATGATTGAACTAATTGTGGTCGTTGATGATAACCGTCTGTCAACGAATGAATTTTCACCCTCCTCAAATGAGAATGTTAAGGAACAAGTGGAAGCATCAGTAAAATTCACGAAAAAAATGGGGGCTAGTCCTTTCTTTCAAGGTACAGAAGAAAAAATCTCAAGTTATCCAAAACAAGAGGGTCTTGCTGATACGAAAATTCTGGATTATCAAGAGAAAGCTCCAAACGATATAAATGCCTGTATTGATGCCGCGTTCACTGCAGGTGCTGTTAGAGTAGCTGGTTCCTACCTTTTCGGCGAGAAAACAATTTTCCTGAATAGCTCTGCAGGGCCTAGGGGGAGTTATACTGAGACTTATTATAATCTTACAGTCAGAGCATTTCAGGAGGAATTAGATGCTTCTGGTCAAGGTTTAGCTTGCGGTCGAATTCCTTCTGACGCTGAGAAAAAGATTTCTACTGCTGGAGAACGAGCGGGACATTTCTCCAAACTCCACCAAGGTGCAAAACAGGTGAAAAGGGGAAAATATGATATTGTTATGACACCTGCGGTTGCAGCTAATTTACTGGGAGTAATTCCAGAAATGGCGAATCCCCTTGCGATTATGATGGGTAGAAGCGCTTTAGGAGATAAAATGGGGGAAAAATTAGCACCAGAATATGTTTCAGTGACAGATAATGGATTACAGCAAGACGGATTATGCTCATCTCCTTATGATCTTGAAGGAACGCCACGACAAGAAACTCCAATTATCAAGGAAGGAGTTTTAATCAACTTCCTTCACAATACATCAACAGCCAAGATGTCTGGTGGAAAAAGTACAGGAAACGGGGAATTGATTGACTTCGGTATGGGGATTAAACTTTTGGGTCCCTCTCCTACAAATTTGGTGTTTAATAATGGAGATCATTCTTTTGATGAACTACTAGAGGGGTCAAATCCGACTGTTTTTGTTACTTGCAACTGGTATACTCGGTTCACTAGTATGATATCAACCGAGTATAGCACAATTCCGAGAGACGCTGCATTCCTTATCGAAAATGGTGAATTAGGACAACCGATAAAGAATTTTCGTATCAGTGATAACCTATTACGACAATTTTCCAATATTGAAGCCCTAGGGAACGATCAGGTACAGGTCAAATGGTGGGAAGTTTTGATTCCCACTTGGATTTCTACTGTACGCGTAAAAGATTGTCGAATTACAACAGCAACACAATAGTAATAGTGGGATATTTCACATACTTTTCTTGGGTAAAATTTATTTAAGAGTGAAAACATGAGTTATTAGTTAGCCTTCCTAGACCTGGACACATACTGCCGTCCTAGACCTGGACGCTTACTGGATGTGAGTTTCTATTAGTCCTGTTTGCAAAAAATGCCACAATTATATAATGAAGTTTCCCTGTCCGCATTGTGGGTCTGAAGAATCCATTTCAAACCGATCTGCTGACGATTTTAAAATGATTGTTCCCAAAGAATTCCAAGGTGACTTCGATGAACCTCCACCTCCAGTTTACTCACCTGTTGTTTCTGCTTCGTTGACTAAAGGGTCGTCCAGTATTACACCCTTAGCCCAAGAACAGAAAAAAGAATCTAGTAGACTTAAGAATCTCCCATCTAGCGGTACTTCTAGAAGCTCTGCACCCGATACAATTTCTGATGCTTTAATTGACAACCGCCTTGATGATGTAGAGATATCTCTTAAAAATATAGAAAATGACATGAAAACGTTATCAGAAGATATGCAAACAATACTAAAAAGCCAGAAGGTTATTGAGAGTATTTTAACAAAAATTAACAAAGAGCTTCTTAAACTACAAGAGAAATAGTCTCTTGAAAACCCCAGATAAAATTGTTTTTCCTTTCTATGTGCAATACTTCGAAATCAGAAATCCTTCAAGTAGCTGTTTTTCAGCATTTCTTCGAGGGAGGCATTCAGCTACCGCTTGACAGAATTTTAAAAAATCATCTTTCTCTAAAATGTCAGAAGAAAGGACTATTTCTTTTAGTTGGTTTTCATCTCCTTCCTTCCAAGCGATTAACGATTGGTGCATAACATTAACTAAGTAAGGGTCTTCTGTATTCATATTACGCCGATTTGAAGCGTCTAGGACTGTGATCTTAGATCCTTTTTTCTCAATAAGTCCAATTCTCAAAGTTTGGTCTAGCTCGACTCCACACGCTTGACTAAGTTTCTGAGCTTCCCCAAAGTCAACAGTATTATCTTGAAAAGTCCATCTAAATGCCAGATAAAATTGAGACACTCTATCAATCATAATGGTTCCTTTGTTCTGTAAAATGGTTTTTACAAGGAAGTTCGTTGAAATCGAACGGATCAGGTTTAATTGATCTCGAAACGAGACTATATCACCAGAGTAACGCATTATTTGCCGGTATTGACTTAGTATCTCCATAGCAGGCCCAATTGCTGATATGAAAAAATCCCCACCACGAATCCCCTCATTCCAGAAGCGATGTAATTGTTCATGGATTTGACTTTCTATTTCATGTTGGATCTCTTTAAAATAACCGATCTCATGTTGTGGATGTTTTCTGCACACAAGATAGATAGATGAAGCGAGTGCTGCTGATGTTCTTGCTCGAAGACGCGTTTTCATTTCAGTGTGAATGGGCCATGAAGCTGTAACCACGAAACCAGCGTTAGTTAATGCCTCCAACATTGTCTCCCAACCTGCTGAGGACTTGTGGGCATACACTATGATCGCAATGCCTTGGGATTTCAATACTCTATACATCTCTTGAAAGGAATTGCGAATATTTTCTTCAAAAAACTCCTTAGGATTCTTTTGTCTTCCCTTATTAGCAACAATCTCTTCTTCCTTGGGAGTGAGTGGAGTTGCAAATAGCTCAGGAAATAGATCACCAATTGCTTTTTTGAACCAAACATAAAAGAAATCTGAGAGATCAGAATAAGGAACATTGTCGTAATATGGTGGATCAGTTAAAACAGCATCAAAAAACTCGTTAGGAAAAGGTAAACTTGTGGCAGATGCCTGTTGAACTGATGATTCCGTAGAAATTTCCCAAGAATTTGTATCCAAAAAGCGAATAACCCAGTCGGTTTGCCGTAACCAATCTCCATTGGCACCAGAGAAAACATTTAATTCTGCATAATCCCACGCCATTGAGAGAGCTGTTCTGCCAAAGACATGCTCAATTTTCTCCCCATAAGCGTTGTAAACCACTAAATTAGCATTCTTATCTGCCAACCTTCCTAGGATTATTGCTAAATAAGCCATAATTATACTAGATAGTTTAATGGGGTGAGGGGTTGTATCAACTAATTCTTGATGCTCTTTAGCAATTGCTTTGTAATTTGCTTTGATTCGCTCGAGAAAGGTGACGAGTGCTAATTGCTGACGAGGATTAAACAAATCACACCACTTAGACATCCCATATTGACGAACACCAAACCCCAAAGTTCCCATTGGTGGCAATTCTTCATCTGGTAAAAGAGGTTCCATATCCCCATAGTTTGAAAGCTTTTGAACAAGAAATTTTGTTGCTTGAGTGTAGGTGTGAAGATCATTCTCATTTGCTATACGATAGTGCTTATTTTTCCTGTTGGGAAATCGTAGGATCACTATAGTCATTTTATGAAGCATTTTTCCCTGTTGTGCAAGTTCTCGTATTTTAATTGCTTTTATCACTTGGTTACAAATTAAACATCTGGCGTTAGCCCTTGAAATTGTTCCTTGGGAGGGGTCAAAATCAATGTTGTTATCTATCTGAATTTGAAAAGAAATTGTTTTTGTATCTCTGTTTATTATTGGTTTATAGGCGATTGAGCGTCTTTTAGTTTTAGCTAACCAGAAATGTTTAATTAAAGGAATTTCTGCAGAACAGGCTGGATTTGGACAAATAATTGTTCTAGCCCATAGATATCCAATGGGAATACCTCCTTCCTCTCCTGAATCATGAGGATAAAATTGGCCAATCTCTTTTTTAACCTCCTTCCGAATTTTTTTTGACCATTTTTCGACAATTGTTGCTAGTTGAGTACTAGCAGCCTTTTGTGGCCATTCTAGGGTTGCTTTCCCGATGATAACTGCAATTGGGTTTAAGTCACTTGCATAGGTTTCACAACCAAGTCTTAAAGCTTCGAGAGGAATTGATCCTCCCCCCGAAAAAGGATCTATTATTTTTGGTGGTTCATTATGCCACTGCTTTTTAATAAACTGCTGACTTTTATGAATTACAGGATTTGAATTGGATTTCACAGTATTCCAAGGCGCAATATCTCTGATCAATCCATATAACTCTTCTTTCCCCTTAGAACTTGAAGGTAGATCAATTAAAGCTGCAAATGTGGTCGCTCGAGAAGCTGCTAATGGCCGTCTGGCCCACCACAGATGTAAAGTGCTTGGGTGTCCATGCCTGACACTCTTCTCATGGATAGATGCTTTCGATATCTCACCTAAAGGAAAATCCCATTCAATAACCCGTTTCCTCAAACTAAAGCATCTCACAAACTTGTTATGAAGATAACCATTATATTGGACTTTATCCTAGAAAAGACGAATATATACTCCTATGGAATATGGTGAAGAATGAATTTATCAACATTCAGATTGCTAATCTGTATAATGAATCTACTCTCCCGAAAAAAAGAGTATTTATCTCTCTCCCTGTTTGTTTTTCATCTATGATATTCTAATAAATCGTGTTATAACACAATTTATTGAAAAAAACGAGAAGTAGACGATTGAATAGCATCTGTTCGCTCTAAGATAGTCCTGATTTCGTGGATTAAAGCGTTTTCTAGCTCTTTATGGTTTTTTAGGAAGCTTTTCCGGTACTCTTTCACAAATTCATCTTTTGTACTCTCATCCCAGCCAATTTCCTGATGAACTTCAGCATATAAGCGATAAGTTAACCTCGGTCGTTCAACCCATCGAGCGAGAAAAAAGAAATCTTTTGAAAATATCAGAACTTGAGGGATTTTTTCGCCTCCATTGATACGATCAATTAGAAAGGGATATTGGTCTTTATTGAAGATTTTCAGGTTGATATTTGGACTATGTTCTGCTATTCGGGCCAGAATAGGAACATTTGTTTGAGAATCCCAGCACCAAGTAGTTGCTGCAACCAGAAGATTGATTGGATATGCTACATCAATATGAAATTCTTCTGGATGAAACTCTTTTTCAGATCGATTAAAATATAGTAACATTCGTTTCTGTTCGTCTTCGTTCCCTGTGTTGACAAATTCTTCAAAATTCATCCCTGTTTGATAAAACTCCTCGGTTAATCGTTCTAGCATAATTTTCAGATCTCCAGGTTCCGATTCTCTCAAGTAATTCTGTTTTCAAATTGTGTTATATTTGTTGGAACTATTGGAGTGCTTCTTTCACCTTATTTAATAAAACATTTTCAGGTACAGCACCAACAACACTCCATTTGGGAATTTGAAGAATTTCACCGTCGTCATCTTCTTCAATCCATTCATCATTGATGACTGTTTTCGGAACTCCTTGTACCATGTATTTCATGGATAGATCTTGGAATTCCGTGGCTTCAATCATGTCAGCGGTAATGTTTTCATTTAACATTGCAAATTTAAACGCGTTCAAAACAGCTCTTGGACAATAGGGACAAGTTGGAGTAACAAAAACTTGTAGATGAACAGGCTTATCAATCTTTTGAATTTCTTCAACGATTTCAGAATCTAGATCGCTCTCTTTGTCTGTACCAGCCATGATAATGCTCTCGATCAAGCTGCCAAATTCATATCCAGATGGGATTCCAAAAAATCTTATCATTCCTTTCCCTTTGCCTTCAATAGTTATCGCAGGATGTCTTTGAATTTGCCATTGTTGTGCTTTTTCAGAATCTATATCACATTCACAATGATCCAGCTTTACTCTCTCTGATTGATTTGCGATTTGTTCTGCCAAGTCAAGTGTTTCATTACATAATAAACAATGATTTTTGTTTGTAAACATGTGGAGCGTTACATCTGAGGTCAATCCATCGAACATTTGACGGACGTCATTCAAAATTTTCTCTTCTATTCTAACTTTTGCTTCGGACATTTATAATCCTCCAAAATTACTTGATTTAACACTTTTACAAATTCTTTAAAAATATTCCGTCTTTTGAATATTAACGTAGAGTTTATATACTGTGTATTGAATATTTCCATTGAGGATAATATGAAAGCTAATTCAACTTCAAAATCACCTATTGAGGATGAAAAGAGTTTAAATCAACAAGCACAACTTTGTCAATCATTAACTCATCCATTTAGATTGAAAATAATCAAAATCTTAAAAAATGGCTCAAAAAAAGTTGGGGAAATTGAAATGGAGACTAAACGACCTCAACCGTTTATTTCACAACACCTTCGAGTTTTAAGAGAAAAAGGTATAGTCACTTGTAAAAGAGAAAAACATGAAGTTTATTATTCTTTAGCTGATCCTAAGATACTGGAAATCTGTAGACTAATTGCTGATCTTGTTAAACAGAAAGAAAAATCTTCCTAATGATCTCAGAATCATCCGATTCGAAGTGTAAGACTGTTCTATCTCTGAGAAAAGGATTTTTTCGACTGTCTCTGAATCTCGTTATCTTTCTTAGGGCGAACTTGAATAAAAACATTACAGCGAACAGATCAGGGTAAATAAAGGACATTTCAATTGGAATCATAGGTTGAGAAGGTTAAAAAGGGTTTTTTCATCTTTTCTGCTTAGTTTGTATATTAAGATCCAAATTAATTAATACTCCTATTTACATCAGCCCAGACTTTCAGACTTTCAGACTTAGTAAAACTGAGAGAATATCATGAAATTCAAAGATAGAATTGGTTTAATTAATGAATCTTTCATGGATGAAATCTTTGTTTTTGCGAAAAGACTGATTTTTAATCTCTCAGTTAATGGGAGAAAATACACAGGTTTTTCAAATGGTTTGAATTTAGATAGTAACAGAATATCTAATCTAGAAATGAATACACAAGAATGGGAGATTATAAAAAAGTGGATATATTATAAAAAGCATCCTAGTGACGCATTGTTATATGTAGATGGCTTTATGGGAGAAAATAACGAGAAAAGGATTAAAGAAAAATTAAAAAAACTCTTCTCTGATAAAAGAGGAAAAAATGGATATAAAATCCAAACAATCTTTCCAGGAATGAGTTCTGATCTTTTTATTGAAATATGTTTACAAACAGATAGTTGGGTTAAGCAATCAAAGAGTCCAGACATTCGTGGGATTTTAATTTTAGAAACTATCCTCAACAACTTCAGCATAAAACCTAATAACGTAATAAAATTCACTGAAGATGAAGGTACGAAAATAGCAGCACTGATAATTGAGATGGTGAATTTTTGGAATAGTATGGATGGGATTGGGAGATTTGAGATAGAGATACCTGAAAAATTAAAAGATAAGTTCGGTTTTAGCGGAAAATTAACAGTTAATAATAAACAAAAACTAATGTACGAATATCTAACACCTAAAGAAGTTAAAAAGCGATATAATTGGAGATTTTCTTATTATGTCAATTTAGGTACAACATGGAACTTCTTTAAGAAATTGAAACTAGATCTAATTGCTGGTGTCAGTTTCCTTGAAGCCCCTTTGTTACAAATGTCAGCTGCAATTTATGATAAAATAGTTGGACAAAATTCAGGAACTCCTTTAATTATTGGAGTATCAGAGAAATTTGGGAAGAATTTTACAAGCGATTTAAATGCAGGAAAATTAAAACTTGAAATTATTAACTCAAAGTTGAAAGGCTTAATATTTGGAGCTTTAATTGGAACAGGGAATTTGGCTACCCAAGGATTCGATTTATTAGTCTTCTTTAAAGTTCTAGGTGACAATCGTCCATATATAAGACTAATTGAAGGGAAATTGAGAGGAATTCCAGAGGGAAGTAAGATAGCTATTATGAAATTAATGCTTGGAACAGGTCATCCCCATGATTTTTATCCTTTAAACCAAAACGGGTCAACTATCATTAGTGAAGTTGACTCACGTATCGCTAGAGATTATATGAAACTTGTTTATGGTAATAAATTGAATTTTATGGGCGCCTCTATACAGGCATATACTGGAAGTGCTCAATCATATGATTTATGCATTAGTCCAGATTTTAAAATGAGTGAACCAGCTAAGCTCATTAATAAAATAATAGATTTGCTCTGTGGAAAAAACAGACCAATGTTTAATAATTCAAATGAAACTCTTAGTTTTGATCCTACTCCACAAATGGTAAATAAGACATATAATCAGATCTTAGGAATTCTAAATGATTATTTGTATTTATTTTTTACAACAAGCAGTGATGTAGATAAATGGTTAAGAGAAACTCGCGTTGTTTATCGAATATAATGAGTATCATAGTTTATTTTGCTATTCTGTCGCAGACCCATATATATGAATCGTAATATATTCCTCCTGATTAGGATATGACCTCAAAACAAGTCTCAAACTCAATAGATGAAGAAAAAAAGATATTGTCTCGACAAGCAGATCTGTGTCAGTCGTTAACACATCCTTTCAGATTAAAAATTCTTCAAATTCTCAAAGATGAGGAGAAAAATGTCTCAGATATCATATTAATGACAAACAAACCACAACCTTATATTTCCCAGCATCTCCGTGTCTTAAGAGATAAAGGAGTAGTAATAACACGAAGAAAGGCTAATGAGGTTTATTATGCATTAGCTGACCCTAAAATTCTGCAAATCTGTAAATTAGTGGCTGATCTTATTGCTAATAAGAAGAATACTCCTGAGTAAGACTTGGTAGAAGCTAAAAGAGATTTTGTCATGCTGTTGTGATAATATCTTTTAGTTTGAAACGATAAGTATTATAGTTTTGGTTATGAATTTCTACAAAGTATCTTTACCCAATATTTGCAAATGGTATAAATTTCTGTGAAAATTTTTGTACATTAATAGCGAAATTCTTTAATTGCATTTCTTTAAAGGATAGAAGAATAGCACAAAAGTATCAGTAAGAGTGCTCTAGGACAGAAGTTCATTGACATTCCGTAGATCTTCAAGAGAAAGTAAAAACAAGTATAAAGTTCTCATAGGTGCTATATGGACAAAATTTGATGACATTAGGGGTGGTATGCCGAGCGCCTGGACCCCTAAAGAGCTTTCCGATGAATTATTATTTAGTGTCTCTCTTAGGGGAATGTCTGTTTTTTCCAGTAGACCCAATCATATTTCCTATTCGAAGATGCCTGCAACTATTCCATTTCCTGAGTATGAATTATTCTCGATTTCAACAGTCCTTTACGAGTCTTCCGAAACAGATCGTGGTGGCTTTAGTATTAATTTAGTTTCAATTTTAATGCCTCAGGTAATTATGGAGATGTCTTGGATAGATCTACGGCAAATTCAAGCTCTTTTTACGAAATTCTTCGAGAACTACCAGGGAGAACCAATTACACATAAAGAGGCATTAATAAATGAAATAGCTTATGAGACAGACCTCATTCTTCAGAGAAAGCTGAAAATTATAAACGAAGGAGAAAAAATTAGAGATCATCTTTCAAAATATTTGGATTCTTATCTAGTATCATCATTAGAAGAAGATGAAGAAAGGCTGATTCAAACACGGATTAAAACACTGATACAATTACTTGATCGTGTATTAGAAGCAGGAGATAACGAAAAAATCCAAAGGTCTCTTGATAGAATGAATTTCATTCTAGAACAGGAACTCTCCGACGATTTAATAAATTTGTATCAACAAGCAATTCAATTACTGAATTATCAGTAAAGTGGGTTTCAATTACCGAATTATCGGTAAATTGGGGAAAAAAAGGGAAAAAAGAAAAGGGGGGGAAATTAGATAGCTCGTTTGATAACGCCAGGTCCTTGTTCTTGATACTCTTTACGGGAGACCCATAATCTCTGGAAGGTTTTCAAAGAAGAGAGAATAGAACCACCAATCCAGACGGAATAACGGCGCTCGGGAGGAGCAACAATACGAATTTCAACATTCTCAGGGACAAGTTCAGTCAATTCTTTGTGAAGACGCTCTTTCAAGCCTGGGAACATGGTTGAACCGCCTGAAAGGACTATGTTTTGGTAAAGCTCCTTGCGTAAGTCAATATCACAGAGCTGAACGGCATTGTAAATGGCTTCGTCGAGAGGGGTTTCTTCTTTTCCGAGGGCGCTCGGATTGAAAAACGCTTCAGGAGCTAAGAATCGTTCAGGGCCAATAGTAAGAGTTTCACCATCAGGGAGAGTATACTGTTTCTCCATACCTGAAACTTTCTCAGCTAGTTTAAGTTCTTTCTCGGGGTCGAGAGCCACATAACAAAGACGTTCTTTGATGTCACGGACAATTTCTTTCTCAGCGGAGGAGGTTAATGCTCGTCCACGAGTTCGTAGTAATCGACGGAGATACTCGGTGATGTCTCGGCCAGCAATATCAATACGACTAATCGCATGAGAGATTGCAAAGCCTTCATAAATAGGAACAATATGAATAACTCCATCACCTGCGTCGATAACTAGACCTGTAGTTCGACCAGAAGCATACAGAGAAAGAACAGCCTGCATTGAGACATACATAGCTGGGACATTAAACGTCTCAAAGAGAATTTCAGCCATCTTTTCACGATTCGTACCAGGATTCAAAGGTGCTTCGGTCAATAAAATAGGATGTTCGCTGGGATTGACTCGTAGATCATTATGGAAGGTATAGTGCCAGATCTTTTCCATAGCGTCCCAATCAGTTACAATACCATGGAGAATAGGGTAAATTAGTTTGAGGACTCCACGCAGGTTCATCGCTTCTTCACCTACGTAGTATTCCCTGACATAATGATCAACATCAGACATGATAGACTGATACTTGGGGTATCCGATTAGTGTGGGGAAAACTGATCGGGGTTGGTCTTCACCAGCATAACCATTCTTGCTTAACCCTGTCCCATTATCAATGACGAGGGGTTTTCCAGTAATTCCTTCTGCTACTGACATTTTATTTCACTTCGTAGTCATTATAAATTGAAAAAACTCAATTTTAGGCTGAC
>JAEOTY010000338.1 GCA_016839625.1 Candidatus Hodarchaeota archaeon | reverse complement strand
AAGCTGATGCAGGGAATGTCGAATGGGTTGTGAGAACCTCTAAAGCTGGTATTACTGCCACTGGAACAAATGGTACATATCAAGTCCACGAGAATGATGTTGAAAACAATTATACTATGATGGCTTTAGAAACGTTCACTGGCAACAGCAAACTTGTCTTAGCAAGCGAACGTATCTTTTCAACCTATAAACACATGTTCGAAGACCCAGGAGAAAATGGTATCCCACAGAGTGATCGTCATCTTGTTTGGAACACCCTCAATTGGTTTGCTCCAATAAAACTCCGAGCATTCGTTCCTCAAGGCCTTGCAATCGATACACCAACTCCTGATAAATTAATCGGTGCTAGTCAGGTTTATGTGAACTGGACTGTCGGCGTTTTTAATACAGAAATTTTCGGGTACGAAATCTTTGTGGATGGGGCTTCTTTCAATTCAACTGGTTCTACAGAATTCACCCTTAAGAATGTCCTTGATGGAAAACACACACTCCAGGTCATCGGTCATACTATCTCTGGCTTTACGGCTTACTCCCAGAAAGTGAATATTACAGTTGATGCCACTGCTCCAACAGTTGTATTCAGTTCTCCGAACTGGGGATTCAGCGGTGCTAATTACACCGAAGGGGAACCAGTTGCTGTGACATGGTCTGGAACCGATAATACTACTTCTGTAGTCGAATATGAAGTCTTCGTGGATGGCGTTTCCAAAGGAACTCAGACAGCAGTCGCATATATTGCCTATGATCTCCCTATTGGCAATCATACTTTTAAAGTCGTTGCTACAGACAAAGCTGGCAATGAAGGTTCCGCTGAAATCAGTGTCAATGTTGTTGTAAAAACTACTACTACTACTACAACTAAACCCGCTTCTGGTTTCACGCTTCTTCCACTACTAGTAGCCTGTGTATTTGCCGTTGCGCTAGTCCGTCGTCGAAGATAGTTTTCCCTATCTTCTTTCTCCCTTTTCTTTTTTTCATTTAAATTAAATTTTGTCTTCTTTTCTAAAACCTGTTACTTAAATATCATTTTCTCTAGAACCAGCGTCATTAACTTCTTTAATAATGAATAAATGATTTGAAGTAATGGAAACTCTTCATTTTTAATAAATAAAATGATTGGTGACCAAGAATTAACTGAATTTATAATAATAAGTTAGTTGTTGATTATCACCAAAAAGATTAATAATTCCGTAAAATCGTAACTGCGTAAAGTCAGAAACAATCTTGTAAAGGGATGAAAAGAATTGATTTGCAATAACAGGTTTATTAAAGTAAAAAAGATCGGAATATCTTTTATTTTTGTTTTGCTGTTTTTTACTACAACTAATTTAATGGTTTCAGCAACAACCAGTAACATTAATAGTAAAACCTCTACTACAGCTGGTGTAACACTAAACATCATAACACGCCATTCCTCGGCAATTTATGGCAAATTTAAAGCAGAATTTCTTGCATCAGATTATGCCACTGGTATAGATAAAGTCACATTTCATAGTAAACTTGAGGCAGCATGGCCAACTGATTGTGCAACTGGTACAATGGATATCGGTTGGGGTGGTGGACCCACTCTATTCGATCAGTTAATTTCGCTAGACTTAGTAGATCCACTAAATGATTCGAATGTAATGAATGAGATAAACAGTATTCCCGAAGACATTGCAGGCGCTCCCATGAAACGTTATAACGAAGAAGAGGACCTTTTGTGGGTTGGTGCAGCTATTTCCTCCTTCGGTTTTACTATCAACAAAGCTGTTCTGGATTCAAAACAATTGGACTATCCAACCACGTGGACACAGCTAATACAACCTGAATATTTCTCGGCGGTTAGTCCAATCATCGCAATGGGAAATTCACCTGATACAACTTCAAACACTCGCATTTACGAAATTATCATTCAGAAATTTGGATGGAATCTTGGTTGGGCCGTTTTAACCGCCATGGGTGCTAATTCAGTTATAAAACACGGATCCACCGAGGTTCTTAGCGCTGTTGTAAATAGTGAAGCTGGTATAGGCATGACCATTGATTTCTATGGTTATGGTGCTCAACTATCAAATCCGAACGCAGAATATATCATTCCCACTGGGCAATCCATTGTCAATGCTGATCCAATTTGTTTAATTAAAGGTGCTGATCCAGCTAAGAGAGATGCTGCTAATAAGTTCATCGAATTTGTACTTTCAAAAGAGGGTCAGCAGTATTGGCTATTAAATAATATCAATCGAATGCCAGTCAGGAGTGATGCATTCGATACCCCTACTGGTGAAACCCGACAAGATCTCTACGATGCATTTCAAATTACGGTAAATAACAAAGGAGTTGATTTCAATGATACAGAATCCCTTACTTATCATGGAACTCTTCTCTACTACTTCCAGGCGACTATTACTGATGCTCATGATGAGCTCGTTGATGCATGGAAAGCAATTATCGCTGCTTGGAGTAATTCTGGAACATCTAACACCCCACGTATTCAGAATTACAATTTAACAGCTTGGATCAAGAAATTGGGTGGTCCTCTTGTTAATATTAGTGAAGCTAGAAGCCTTTCTAGTGCTTTGGAGGGTGGTGGAACAACGCGTACAAACAAAATGAATCAATGGACCGCAGAGGCAAAAGCACGATATATCGCTATTAAGACTGCTGCAGAAGCTGCAGCCGAAACCACTGATTCTACAGCTCCCACAATTACCAATGTACAAGTCAAGGATTTTGACAATGTTTCCGCTACAATAACTTGGTCTACTGATGAAGATACTACAAGTGTGGTAAAGTATGGTTTAACAACCCCTCCTAAATCGACTTATTCGAATGAGGAAGGAGTACTCGACTTCTCAGAACTTCCAGTGACTGAACACTCTGTTAAACTAGACAATCTTACTTCTGGCGGAAAATATTACTTTGAAGTTTCCTCAAAGGATCTTAGTGGTAATTCTGTAACAGATGATAACAGTGGTAATTATTATACACTTACATTAATTGATACTGCGCCACCTGTCATATCGGATGTTATAGTTTCCCCCAATGATGATTCTGTAGTTATTTCGTGGGTTACTGACGAATTTTCGGATTCTAAAATCAATTATGGTACATCAACCAGCCTAGGTGAAACAGAACACGTTACAACAGAAGTATTAGTTCATGAGTTACTGGTAACCGGCTTAAGTAAGTCGACGAAATACTATTTTGAAGTTATTTCTTCTGATGGAGTGTTCTTCACCACTGATGACAATTCAGGTAATTATTACACATCTACATCTTTAGATGAACCTGATGAGACACCTCCTACTGTATCCAATATCAAAATAACCGTTACATCCACTACTTCAACATTTGCATTTACAACTGATGAACCAACCCATGCGACCCTTTCTTACGGTCCTGAAAATTTGACAGAAACAATAGATGCCACCAAACTTGAAACTAAACATGAGATTCTTGTAACTGATTTACTTTCAGATAAAACATACTCATATGAACTAAATATAACAGATCCGTGGGGTAACAGTGTTTTTCTTACTGGAACCTTTACAGCAGGAAAAACTGCTGAACCTCCAACTATTATTACTACAACTCGTCAGGCAATACCAGGATTCAGTATTTTCATTTGTTTTTTCGCTATTACAGTACTAATCATATCCTTAGACAGATACAAACGAGCAAAAAAGTAGTAGACATGAATAATTTCCATCAGTAACTCCAAGGAGAGATAATTCATTGGCAACAAAGACAAAACACAAAAGTCTCTTTAGGTCGTTAAAAGTGGATCTTGATCCACTTTCAGCTTTTTTCCTTATCTCTGTGGTAATATTTTTCACTTTATTCTTGGTAATACCAATTTTTTCGGTAATTTCAGCCGCATTCATTGTTGATGGACAATTTTCATTTGATTTCTTTGTAAGTGTTTTTAAAAATCCTATTTTCTTTGAATTAGATATTGGCAGCTTTCTTTTTTTATCTGGATTCAGCTTCTCACTATTCTTCGCTTCAAAACTAGTAAACACTCTCAAAAATTATGGGACAGACCTCAAACAACTTCTTCGTCTAATAGTATTTATTGTTGTAATTATGGGATTTTTCTTTCTCTTTTCAGTAGCATTGGAAGTCATTCCGGCTTTTTTCATAGGAATAGCTCTTAGCTTGCTCTTTGTTGGCATTAGTTTCCTCATAAATAAGAAATTGAACGTTGATATTGACGATTATTTTCTTACAGAAGGAGTAAGGCAAACTTTAACTTTTATTTTAGCCATACCAATTTTAGCTTTCGTCATTTGGATATTAATTTCTATAATTTCACAATTTGCTGAATTATACGATGTATTAGATAGCTGGTTTAATGTCAATTTTGCAATCATTATAGCAATTATTATAGGATTATTATACGCTTTCCTATATGGTCGTCGTTTTTCATCAGATTTAAAAAGTTCGGCTTTTCTTAAACCTTTTCTATGGCTAGCTACTTCTTGTATTTTTGTGCTAGGATCATTTCTATTTAGCAATGTTAATATCATTGCATCAGGTTGGCGGGTCAATTTTTACGAGAAAGTACCAGACATTGCTTATGGTTCGATAATTAAAATTGGTGGTATGGAAGCATCAGTACTTGTCAATACACTCTTCGTTGCCATTTCAACCACCCTATTGTCTGCAGGAATCGGTATCTTCTTTGCTTTTATAATAGCTAGGTATGAATTTTTTGGAAAATCTTTACTGCGAGTCATAATTCTCATTCCACTTGTCATTCCCCCATTTGTGGGAGCAATAGGCATTAGACGGATGTTAGCACATCCTCAGGGCTATTCTTTCTTTAACAGACTGCTTTACGATGCAATTCCCTTCTTAAATTATCCAATCATTCTCAAAGGGTTAACTGCAGTTATTATCGTTCAATCAGTTCATTTCTACACGTTAGTTTATCTTAATAGTTTATCAGCTTTTCAGAATATTGATCCTTCTCTAGAGGAAAGTGCTGAAAACTTAGGAGCTGGTGGTCGAAAAATTTTTAGCTCAATAACTTTTCCACTTGCTGTTCCTGGTATTGCTGCAGGCTCAATTTTGACTTTTATCCTCAGTGTTGAAGATCTTGGTACTCCTTTGATCTTCTCTGGGGATACAGAGATAGAAAATTTACTAACAACCAAAGTTTTTCGTATGTGGTTAAATGCATCTGGTACTTTACAAGGTGACGGACTTGCCTTAGCTGTAATTCTTTTTGTCATTGCTATGGCTGGATTTACACTTATTAGAAGGTATGTTGGAATTCGTGAATATGCCATGGTTAGCAAAGGGGGAACGTTTAATCCAAGAACTCGAAAAATTCCCATCTGGGGGACACTTTTAATTTGGTTGTTGGTGTTTTTACTGATGTCTTTTGCATTAATGCCCCATATTGGTACTTTTCTCCTTGCTGTATCTAACAACTTTACTTGGACTCCTTCAGATGCAACCCATCTATTTCCAACAGCATTATCATTTCAACTTCTTTCTCCAGACATCGGTGATCTCATCAGAGTAGTAAGCATTCCTTTATTATTGTTAATAGTATGGTTTCTTTTATATTTACTATATAGATACCTTAACAGAAACACAACACTTTTTGATACCGAAAAAAACCCAGTTTCCGCTTATGGTTTATTGACAATTGGAATCCTAGCTCCAATAGTACTTTTCATGAACCTACCTAATTCAATTGGTTTAATCCCTATAAAAATTGGAATTGGACAGATCATCACAGACATCATTGGCCAAATAGGGGTAACTTTAGGAATTGAAGCCTTGGAGTATATTGGAGTGGTCGGGGGATTTAGTAGCGTGATCCAGCGAACGACCGTATATTCCTTGATTGCAGTTCTCTTAATTATAATATTTGGTATCGCAGCTGCTTATGTTTTAGCTAGGAAGAATTTTCCAGGAAAATTTTGGTTTGATACAATGGTCACGTCACCAATAGCTATTCCCGGAATTATCGTTGGTTTTGGTTTATATACATTCTATATTCCTTTGATAGCCAACTTGTTCGGAGCTTCTTCGACTGTTGATGAAATTCTTCCAGGTTTTTTCATGGTACATTTCCTTCTGATCACAAGCTTCACTGTGCGTAGATTTCCATTCACCATCAGGGCCGCCTATGCTGGTCTTCAGCAAACGCATGAAACTTTTGAAGAAGCATCAAAAAATCTTGGTGCTTCTAACATTCGTACACTATTAAAAATCACAATTCCGCTAATTGGGATTAGCGTCATTGCTGGTGCTATGATGTCATTTGTATATGCCCTTGGAGAAGTCAGTACGTCCCTTATATTGCTAAGTAATGAAGAAACAGCGACCATACCATGGATGATTAATGAAAAGAATAGAGACCCACTCCCGCAAGCAGGAGTATTAGGTATGAATCAAGCAGCAGCGTTGGGAATGCTACTAGTACTTTTGCAAGTTCTGATTATGACTATTGCTAATAATATACTGAAACGGCGTGGAAGTGCTTTAACGGGTATCTAATAACCCTGCTTCCCACTTTTTTCTGCTTTCTTCTCCAATAACCCTATCCAGGTTTCAGAACTGCTGGATCCTGAAGTATTTCCTTTGATCGTTCTTCTGCAGCCTTATAAGATCGTGTTCACTCCATTAAACTTCTCAACACCAATTCTAAATTCAATGTTACAATAACGAGAAGTGGAGGAGACAAAAAGCTTAGATGGGAATTTCATCGTTTTCTGTCGTGCTAATTAATCCAGTAGTCTGAACTTGTTGCTGTAATCTATTAGGGCACCTTAAGTGACTACTCAAGATGAAGAAAAGATGATCTATTGTTTTTTCCGATAAAGAAAAATCGCTGGTAACAATAACAGGATTTCTAGACCAGAAAAACCCGAGGTGGCCTTGGTGGTTGTGATAGGATTTACTCGTACGTCGACAGTATCTTTGCTAGCATGTCCAATCTTATCCGTCAGGATGATCGTTAAGTTGTACTCACCTTCTTTTAACTCATCTAACACATATACGATAGGTGTTCCATTTGTCCACGTACCTCCGTCGACAACGACTCCGTCTTGATAAACTGAAAACTGTCCAGGATGAGCGTCTATCGCTGTCCAGTTGATTGCGTTTCCCGTCGTACCTTCATTCATCACTATATCGTCTGGTGAATCGATCGTTGGGGGATAAAGATCAGTTGAAGCCGTGACATTATATTCGTACACTGTAGTACCGTTTGCTATGATGACATCGATTTCAAAACCTGCTTCAGTGACCTCCACCAGACATACATGATTATCCTTAAAAGTAAAATCATCTGCTTGCCATGTTTTTTGTATTTTAGGGTTATTTGGTTGAGGTGTATAAAGAGCAGCTGTTCCTCCACCAGTAACAGTATAATGAGTACCGTTTCTTACTGTATGGTAGAAATGATGGTCGTGTCCGTTGAAAACTAAATCCACACCACTTTCCACGAAGAAATCATGCCATATAGGTCTTAAGAATTCGTATTCGCTCGTAACACGATCGGGATTCACGCCCCAAAATGGACGATGATGCATCACGACGATTCTTTCGATGTAATTCGCTTCAATGTCCGCTTCCAGCCATGCCTGCTGTTCTGCTTGTCGAGTAGGATTCTTATCGTTGAACCAATAATCAGTATTTAACACGATAAAGTGTGTGTCATTTTGAGGGCTATCAAAGCTGTAATAGACCTCGTTTCCTGGGTTGTTTACATTAGCCTTGAAAGTGACTAGATCCACGTCGAATTCGCCTGGTCGGTTGTATTCATGGTTCCCTACAGCGTAGTAGATTTGTACAGCTTGACTGAGGTTGGAGATCACTGGCCAAAAATATGTGTCGTATTCATTTTGATCTCCACCCTCTTCAACGAGATCCCCAGTATGTAAGATAAAGTCGATTGTGTGTTCTTTCATCAGTTCCTCTATAAGTTTAACGCACAATTCGAGTCCCGAATTATCATCACCTTTTTTGCGGGTATCACCGAACGCAATGAACTTGTACGGTTTGAATTCGGTGGTTGTGGAAATCGAACCGAGTGTATGTGCGGAAATGTTTTCGGTTGTTCCAACCAGCACAATGAAAAAAGTTATTCCAACAATAAACGCGAATCGGAGTATGTCTTTCTTAGTTTTCATAATTTCTACTCAACCTACATGTTTACTCAATTTTTCTGAATATATATGTATGTAGTATATTTTTCTTTTCTATAAACCCTTCTTTTCAGTAGTATATGTCAGTAGAGCATTTTGTCTTATTTAGGATTAATCAACACTTTTTCTTCAATCCTTAAGTGTTTTGAAATTCTTCTAAAAATCAGGATGAGTACAAATTCGCGAAATAAATCTTAAGAGACATCACCTAAAATTCTTTTGTTTTTACCAAGTCAAAATTACAGAAACTCCTAATGCAAATTATCCAAAATTTTTTTATTTCTTATACAGATCGTACCTAACTAAGCTATTGGCCTTTGACATTGAGAGAATAATAATGCAAGAGAATCGTTTAAAATTAATTGTATCTTTATCTGTGATTTTTTTGAGCTTCAGCTCATTAACTACTGTTAATTTCACAGTAATAACTGTTAATGCTAATACAGTTACAACCACTCATTCGTTGACTAGTTCATCAAGAGTTATTAAAATTATGTGTTATAATATTCAAGATAGTGGTCGTGCACCAGAATTCCTTGATGTACTTAAAGAAGAAAACGCAGACATTATTATGCTAGATGAAACAGATACTTTTGGATTAAAAAGCAATGAGAAACTTACAGAAGTGGTTAATGAATTAAATAATTATTTCGTTAATGAAGATCCTTACCAAGGATCTACTTTTACTTATTGTGATGAGACATTTATAAGCCGTTTTCCAATCATTGAAACTCAACTAGTGAAACCTCTTATTTTAGATGATGGCACAGAATATACTTTTTATAGAGATCCTCTCCACGCAGTAGTTGAGGTTGGAGAGACAAATATTCATTTGATAGGAGTACACTTCAAATGTTGTGGAGATATAAGGGAACCAGGAGTATCTGATGAAGATGAGTCAAGAAAGGATTCTATGGAAGGGATTATTAATTATATAGATACTTTGGGTGATGTACCAGTAATATATTTGGGTGATTTTAATAGTTATTCGCCCTTTGATACTGGTGAACTATCTGCTAACGTTGCAAATCTCGGATCAGGCCCCATAGATATGCTTTTAAATGAATCAAACCCACATGCATCAAAAATCCATACTTGGATCGATAGTTACCGAGAACTTAACCCACATGATCAAGGATATTCCTACATTGATGCCATATATCAAAGTAGAATTGACTTCATCTTTGTCAATAAATTCTTTGAGGATAAATTAATCAATGCCACAGTTGGCGACACTCCCTCTGCAGCAATAGGTTCAGATCATTTTACCCTTGATCTTTGGTTAAACATGGATGGATCATCCATGGATGGATCTACTTCAAATCTTCGCTATCCTTTTCAGGTTTCTGGCTTAGATGGTACAATCTTGAGTCATACAGAAATAAGCTTAACTTGGACTCCGAATAGTGAGATTAATATTTCACATTATCTTATCTATCGTGATGATGCTATAATAGGGAATGCTACTAACAATAATTATCAAGACAGTAGTCTGATAGCTGGTCAGAACTATCGATTTGCTGTTGCAGCAGTAGATACAAATTCCCATAAAGGAATGAATTCAAAACCTATACTTGTTAATACGAGCTACGGAGTCATCACAAAACCAGCTTCACCTATATTAAATGGGACAGCAGGTGATCAAGAAGTAACATTAACTTGGGAGATGAATGTGAGCATATTGCCGATCCTTGAATACCGTTTACATGAAATTGTACAAAATGCCTCTGGTAGTGAAGTCATTTCACTTAAAACAACTGTATCAGCGGAAAAACAGACATTTACTGTGAAAAATCTTGTTAATGGACAGAATTATTCCTTCACGATTACAGCTGTAAGCGAGCTAGGAGAAAGTGCAATGTCTAATAGAGTAACATTAACACCCCATACACCTGTTACCACAACTAGTAAGTCAACGAGTGCTTCATCTTTAATGCTTCTTGTTTTTGGAGTGTTTATTATAGCTTTAATGACCAAAAGAAAGAATAGATATCGCTGACATACTCCCCATACCATGTAAATTCTTCAGGAACTAATCTTCTTTTTAACCATTTGTAAGATTAACGTAACTTGCAATTCTTAAACTAGTTGCTGAATTTAGTAGCCAGAGGTAATATCATTGAATTACTGTAACTCTCAATAAAGAAATATATTGAAAAAAACTCTATCTGTTGAAGTAACTGTTTTTACAAGCTATTATTAATATAATTGAAAATCAAACAGAATTTCTTGAAAAAAATTGATGCAGATTTGTTTATGTCTTGGTTGACAACTACATTCTGACTGTAGATAGTCCTTATCATTTAATACTTCATGATACTTCTTCAAAATGAGAGTCGAAAATGGCTTTCCAACAAAAAAAAGAATACGATGTTATTATTATAGGTACTGGGCCAGCAGGTATCTTTACTGTTCTAGAAATTATTCAAGGAACTGATTCAAATTTAGAAGTCTTAATGATTGATTCAGGGGATCCTATCCAGAAAAGAATTCAGAACAGAAAAAATGAAAAAAAGGATATTATGCGAGGGTGGGGAGGAGCAGGATCCTTTTCAGATGGGAAATTGACTCTAACTACCGAAATTGGCGGGATTCTGTCAAGATATATACCATTGACAACATTAGAACGTTATGTTAAAGAAGTAGAGCACATTTATATTAAGTTTGGAGCACCTAAGGAACGATTAGTTTATGGGGACTGTAATAAGGTAGAAGAAGTACGAAAAAAAGCTCTTCAATTTGGTATAAGTCTTATTCCTTATCGACTTCTCCATATTGGAACAGATCAATGTGCCAATGTACTTACAGCAATGTATGATTATATTACTAGTTCTTCTAATATTGCCATCCATTTTAAGGAAACAGCTGAACAAGTATTAGTTACCAATAATCGCATCACTGGGGTCAAAACTAGTAATTGTACTTACAGGGCAAAATGTGTAGTTGCTGCCACTGGCCGTTCAGGAGCAGCTTGGATGAGAAAGGAAGCCTTACGTTTGGGTCTTTCGGTTGAAAATAATCCAGTAGACATTGGGGTTAGAGTAGAGATCCCAGCAGAATTAAGTTCTCACTTAACTAACTTATTACATGAGTTCAAATGTCGCTATTATTCACCTACCTTTGATCAGGAATGTCGGACTTTTTGTGTATGCCCTAATGGAGAGGTAACAGAAGAGGTTGTCATAGATCCTGAAACCAATGAAAGATGGATTACTGTAAATGGACACTCGTATGCGAATATTAAAAAAGCTACTGCAAACACAAACTTTGCCATATTAATTAGCAGCAAATTCACTGAACCATTTGATGATCCTCTTGCTTATGGCCGATCAATATGTAAACTAGCTAATTTACTCACAAATGGAAGTGTTATTGTCCAACGACTGGTTGACCTTAAAAAAGGGCGAAGATCAAATTATGAGAGGATCCAACGATCTTCCATCGAACCTTCATTAAAAGCTGTTCCTGGAGATCTATCATTTGTTCTACCTTACAGACATTTATGTAGTATTCTTGAAATGATTGAAGTACTAGATAACATTATTCCAGGAGTAAACTCAAATAACACGCTTCTTTACGGAGTAGAAACAAAATATTACTCCAATCTAATAAAATTAACACAAAATCTAGAGACAAAAATTAACGGTTTTTATGCGATCGGTGATGGAGCAGGTCTTACCCGATCTCTGGTGCAAGCTAGTGTTTCTGGCCTTGTGGCAGCACGATCTATCAAAAAAAAATACCAGAATCAGATATAATATAATTTATTCCTTTTCTTACACAGATCAACGCTATTCCTTTCTGTTTCGAGAAGGAATAAACTCGTCTTTCAAAAAACTAATTAGTTGCTCGACAGAAAAAAACGTTTTGTCAGCAAAAAAACTGGTAAATGGACTATAATTCTTCGCAGGAAAGACAGCAAAGACATATTTGTTATTTCGAAAGCCATATGCCTGTTCATTAACTACTCCTGACGAATGGACTATCTCTGGGTAAAAGACTACTACCATGGTTCCTTGGTCAATTAGTTGGAAATCCCGATAAACTGTTTGATAGAAATCAAAAATCCGTATGTCTTCTGGGATATCGATATGGCTTTTTTCTAGCTCCATAGTACCTGGGTCAAAAACAACGAAACCTAGGTTTCTGAGTTCTTGTGTGAGATCATCAATCTCTTTTTTTTTTACATCATCCCTTATATGAGTCATTGGGTATGAGAGATACACTTTCTCGCTTACTTCATGCTCAAAAATGAGTTTATAAAGAGTGTTGGGGGGTTGTCGTCGTGCGATAATGTAAAACGGTTTTTTCAGGATCTCTGCCATAAGTTTGGTCGTAAAAGCTTCTTCCTCCTGCCAAATCCCCAGTTGTAGCCTATTATTCATCCCCCCCCAAAGTGGATTTGCCTCTAGGGTCTCATAAATATCATTAAGAACGTTGATAATTGTGAGAAACAGATCAGGTTTCAGTTTGGTTAGATAAAAGAAATCCCATCCTGGCATGAGATGTTCTCGCCAGCGAAAAGTCGCATGAGTATTAATGATAATAGCGACTTCTTCGTGTTTTTCCTCGTGTTCTTCAACTTCACGGAGAATACGCTCGAAAACAGTGGATCTCAATGCTCGAAGAGTTGGCGGGGAAAGATCAAGCATTTTTTCACGCTTAACATCCATCCCAAGCTCCTGAGCTGTTCCCCACATCATTCGGTTTGTGTTCATCACAACTAATTTCTTTTGGGGGTAGTTCTGCTTGAGATACTGTTCTAATTCAGCAACCGCATCAGATCTACCAGATCCACTGATACCACTCACAATCACTCTCACTGTTGCTCACCTTTGCTTAAGAGGAGATATTAGTAACCTCTAAATGGTTGATTCATTTATATAACAGTTTCTTTCGGCAAACTTTTAGCATTTGTTAATTAAACTTTCTACCACTAAAGAAAATAATTATTAACGACTAATTTTGGGCTTCTACTATGAAAAAAAAGAATAAACGAATTCAATCAGTAGAAACAAGTTTAGTAGCCTTCGATCTAGACGGAACCCTTACAACTACGGCTTGTAGATCATCTTGGCAATTTGTTCATGAATTTTTTGGGACTTGGGAGACCCATGGTAAGGCTATTTTACAGCGTTTCATTAGAGGAGAAATCTCTTATTATGAATTTTGCAAAGCGGATGCTGAAGTTTGGAAACGTCAAACAGAGGATGAATATCACGAAGCACTCTCTAAAGTAGAGTTACGTGAAGGGGCAAGTGAACTAATAGCATTCCTAAAAGAACAGGGATGCATTATAATTATATTATCGATGGGGTTGATAGATCTCGTAGAAAGAATTGGGCTAAAGCTTGATCTTGATCACTGGATTGGAAATGAGCTAATTCGGAACAATAACCGAATTACAGGTGAAGTAAAGATAAACATTGGTTGGCAGGAAAAAGGAATTGTCCTAAGAAGAGTATTGAAGGAATATCAGATACTTCCCCAAAATTCAATTGCTATTGGAGATTCCACTGCTGACATTGAAATGTTTGAGGTTGCTGGGGCTTCTATTGCTATTGAACCTTCCTCGGAACGTGTAGCTGAAGCTGTTGATTTTGTATGCCAAACTACTAATTTAAAAGAAATATTTTCTTTTTTTGAGACATTTAATGATTTACAATAGCTTTTTTATCTGACTAGATGTGATATTTCACCTTTGTAGGAATAACTTCGTCAAAGCCTGATTT
>JAEOTY010000040.1 GCA_016839625.1 Candidatus Hodarchaeota archaeon | reverse complement strand
TGCTCCTTATAATTATTCAAGAAATCCATCACAAAACGGAAAAACAAAATCTATTTCAGGAAAAATTGATGCTAAGATAATCCTCAAGCCTAACGCGTCTTTTCCATCAGATGGAACTAATTTAATGCTACTTTGCCAAGATTCGGAGGACTTAGAGGATCTTGCTGTATCTGTTGATCTTATTATTTCGGATCCACCATACGCTGATAATGTAAACTATTCCGAGTTGTCAGATTTTTTCTATGTATGGATTCGTTTAGTTCTTAAAGATAGATATCAATGGTTTTTACCAAAAGAAACTCCAAAAGATGCAGAAGCTATTGTAAGCCAAGATCGGCCGTTAAACTATTATGAAAAATTAGTTGGGATTTTTAAAGTCGCAAAAACGAAACTTAAAACCAAAGGACTTCTAGTTTTTACTTTTCACCACTCTGATAAACAAACATGGTTTAAGTTGGCCGATGTAATATTAAGATCTGGATTCCAAGTGGTTAAGACGTACGCAATTCCGAGTGAAGCTCGTAATGTTTTGAATATTCAAAAAAAGAAAGCAATTGCTTTTGATTCAATAATTGTCTGCCGTTCAAGTATTCAAAGTCAACATTTAACAATTACTCTCGAGAAATTTATGGAAATCTTTGTCCAACATTGTAAAACAAGACTAAAATTATTCAAGGAAGCAAATATTAAAGTAATGGACTTCGATCACCTAGCGGTCTATTTTGGCATTCTACTTGAATTAGATTCTCAATACCGAGTAACATCCGATTCAGGAGATATTCTTGCTAAAAATGAGATCTGGGAATCATGTTTTGACTTTGTATCCTCTTCCTTATGAACATTCAAAGGGTCTAAAATGGTAAATGAATCAAAATATGAACTCATCATTGGAGACATTTTCGAAACATTGCCCATTAAAACTGAAGAAAGACTTTTTAATCTTATCATTGCTGATCCTCCCTTTGGTATTTCGTTCAATAAGTCCAGTCATGAATATGGAGCAGAGGAATATGATCTTTATGAAGACAATTTTACTCCAAAGACTTATTTTGATTTTTCCAAGCGTTGGATCCAGATCTGTTATGACGCTTTAACAGCAACTGGAAGTCTTTACATTATTTCCGGTTGGACAAATCTGGAATATATTTTAAATGCTATTACCAAGACAGAATTTCATATACTGAACCACATCATATGGCATTTTTCTTGGGGAGTTTACACAAAAAGAAGGTTTGCTACTAGCCATTACCATATTCTTCTACTGGTGAAAAATAAAAACGAGTATCAGTTTTACAAACAGAACGATGGAGATGTTTTCTTTTGGCCAGAATATAATCGAGGAAATGATCCTCATCGTATCAAGGGACATCCGTGTCAGCTCCCCATTGTTTTATTGGAGAAGATGATCCAGACTTCAAGCTCACCAGGTGATCTTGTGGGCGATGTTTTCTCTGGAAGCGGTGGGACTATCTTAGCAGCACGGTTAAATCATCGTGATGTTATTGCTTTTGAGATTAGGAAAGAATATGAACCAATAATTCGAAGGAAGGCACATTTTGGTAAACCTGTTTCTCCACCTACTAAACAATCAACACTGAAGAAATATCTTGAAACTTGAATATGATGACAAAATGTCCCTCTTTGGAGTCATTTTAAATTTAAGAGTAGATTTTTTGAAATAACTGATGTATTGAAACTAAATTATTTGATAATTAAAAGGATCGTAATTTCTGAGCTGCTATTGAATCTGAATCTTACACTATAACATTAAAAAATCAAAAAATTTCCTCAGAAGGTAGGAAATTCCATGTACAATATCAGTTACTATAAACGAGAACCATGTGAGATGTGGTGAAAGGAAGAGTCGAAAAAACGGCTTCTTTTTTAGGAATAGATCTTAAAAGTTAGCTCTTCATTATAGTTCATGCTATTTAGAGATCAAATGTCAATTAATCTTCCATTGGAAACAGAGGTATTTCCATTCTTATAATCTCACTTGATAGACAAATCTATGAATCAACTAATTTTAAATGAGATAATTATACCTTAAACTTTATTTTTGTCGGATTTTGATTCAATCATTTTATGAATTAATAAATGATTCAACTAAATTATAAATTAGAGTGAAAATTGTATTTCCAACTTAGTGACAAAGAATCATTTGAAATTCTTTTAAGCATTATAAATATAAAATTGTTTCAGGATAAGATATTTCATGAATTCTCTTAGATCAGGTTTATTAACTATACTAAACTTGTTAAAAGCGTATCTTGAAATATCCAGATTTTTGAAAAGAGGATTAACTAATTCGAGCTACCCAGCTTTAGATTTAATGGCTTTAGAAACATTTATTAATCATTCAGAGATATAATAAATAGCTGATGGTGAATCCATTGACAATTGAAAATTTTGCAGAACAAATCAAAGTAATTCCTAAGATTAAGAAGAAACGCCGAAATAAATACATCCCTGGATTAGCAGCAATGAAATTTAAACCAGATGAAGATTGGTCTAAATCGAAGGCAAAGGAACTTTATAAAAATCAATCATTTACAATTGGAGAATATGAGATAGATCGAGTTTACTATCAGGATAGTAATGAAGGTATGGATAATTTTCCTGCTGAAAGCGTTGATCTAATCGTTGCTGATCCCCCCTTTGGTTTGGAATTCACTGGCAAAGAATCAATTTACAATCGTGATTCAGATTTTGTGATTGATGGTTATGGAGAAGTGCGTGGAGATTACTCTAATTTTACAAAACAGTGGATTTCTAAATTGCCTAGAATTATGAAAGATTCTGCTTCTGCATACATTTTTAGTGGATGGACAAACCTTGAAGATGTCTTAAGGTCTATCAGAGAAGTTGGATTGACAATACTCAATCATTTGGTATGGCAATATCAGTTTGGTGTCTTTACAAGAAAGAAATTTGTAACCAGTCATTATCATCTTTTATTCGTTGTTAAAAATCCAAAAAAATACTATTTCAATCGAATTAGCCATTATACAATCGATATATGGGATATCAAAAGAGAATATAATCAAAAACAAAAGAAAAACGGGACAAAACTCCCTATTAAACTAATTCAGCAATGTATAGATTTTAGCTCGAAACCTGGTGATGTAATTCTAGACCCATTTATGGGAAATGGAACAACCGCAGAAGCAGCTAAAGCAAGCTATAGACACTTTATTGGATTTGAAATTAATGAGAGAATGAAACAGATCATAAAAAGAAACATATCAAATGTTAAAATCGGATGCGACTATGCTAGTTATAAGTCAAGGCTACCAACGCCAGAACAACTTAAAGACAAATATCCTATAGCTTATAGGATTTATAAGAAAGAACAAAGAGTGAAATAAAGCTGGTTTTTATGAATTCACCAAGAGAGGAAGCTGAAATTATTACCAGTGTACTTTTTGAAGAATATGGATCAATTGGGGTAATTCCTCAGCGTTTACCACCCTTTGAAGATGGAAAAAGAGCAATTTTGTGGTTGAAAGAGAGTGGTCTTCCATTTGGGGAAGTTGAATGGTATGCGTTTTTTATAAAACATTTTACACGATATTTGCTAGATAAAAAATATCCAGGTAGGTTTGAACACTTTCAACCGCGGCCAAAAAGATATCTTATAAAAGGAGATTATGTGTGGGATATTAGAACTAAATCGCAACCAGCTCGTTCATCTTGGACAATTTTAACTGATACTTCAGCTTTGGATGAGTTTCTACAGGAATACGAAGGACTAGGATTAATTATCCTAAATATGATTTTCGAAAAGGATCAAGATAATCAATTCGTTAGGTGGCACGAGAAGCTTAAAGGAGGAAAATCAGAATATACAAGATTAAGAGAACAGGAAGGAAGACGACAGCGCATAAGAAAAAGATCTTTTATGATTATTAATGCTAATGCTTTTTATATTAAACGAGAGAATTTGCGAAAGGGAATTGAAGAAAGTTGGGTGGATCCTTCATTCCAGCGAACAATGCGTCAGCAAGATGGAGGCGTGCGAAATCCCAAGTATTTAGTTGATATTTCAAGGATGACAACAGATGATCGAGGATACCTTTTTACACTAAATTTCAATTATGATCCTGATGATTTTGCAGAAGATTTTCCCATCTAATTACTTGCTTAACCAAAATACCATCCAGATTCAGTTAATCAGTTTTAAAAAGGATTTTTTCTGTTCTTTCTATTCTCCAATTATAAATCTCAAATCATAGGAAAATTTTAATTAGAAGTTTAAATTTCAAAAGCGTGAATTATTCCCAACTCTGATATTATTTTTGAGTTGAGTAGATTTTATTTTGTTTCTCTATTGGGAAGTGATTTCTTGATAGAAACTTTAGAGATTAAAAATTATAAGAATATAAAGGAAGTAAAATTACGCATTCGTCCTGTGACCATCCTAATTGGTCCGAATGGGTCTGGAAAATCAAATATCATCCAATCATTAATACTCCTTAAGCAGTCAAAAAACTCTAATGAATTGATTATCAAAGGAAAATATAGAGATTTCATAACTATTGAAGATATTTCTTTCTTTAAAGACATCAACAAAAGAATTAAATTTATTATTCAAGGAAAAAAGCTATTTCCTACATCATCAGAAGAAAAAAGCTCCGATTTTGAAGAACTCAGATATTCAATTGTGAATACTTTTGATAAAGGGATTTTAGAAAACCAAACTATAAATATTAACATGGATTTATCCAAAAGATCATTAAAATACTCTCTTAAGCTACACCAAGAATCTAATATCCCTTTCTTAGAAGGTAAGGAAATCGTTATAAGAAACTTGGGGGAAGTAGGAGGGAATTGCTATATCAGATTCAAGGGAATTCACTTTGAAAAACTATCTAAACTCGAAAAAGATTTGATTTTAAGATTAGAAACAATAAAAGAAGAATTAGGTCAAATTTTTTTCATTCCTTCAATCCGAGGAATTAGTTTTTCTTCATCTCCTTTAACTGAATCTACATCCGAGGAATTCTTTTCATCTGATACAATTATTCAACAGAATGAAGATCTTTTAGGAACTTTGGGTTATAAACCAGAAATTACAGATAAAATTTCAAGTTGGACTGAAAGAATTACTGGAGTACCAATAAAATCTCGAGTAATTCCAAATAAGCAAGTAATAATACAATCCTCTGAAGAGATTCCAATAAATATAACTCACGAAGGATTTGGTCTTAACCAATTGATTTTTCTTTTAACTCAGCTTTACCTTGTTCCAAAAGAATCAATTCTAACTATTGAAGAGCCAGAGGCTCATCTACACCCTAAAGCTCAAGCAGAACTTATTGACGTCTTACATCAGAATATTATAGATAAAAAACTTAAAATTATAATCGCAACTCATAGCGAGCATGTTCTATTAGGATTTTTATCAAAAGTAGCTAAAAAAGAATTGAAATACTCGGATATCGCAGTCTATTATTGTGAAAAGACTCCTGAAGGAACCAAAATAAACCAACGAGATATAGATAGTGAGGGACGAATTGAAGGTGGGATGCCTGGATTTTTTGAACATAATTTAGATGAGCTTCAAGATTTTTTAAATAATTTAAAGAAGTCAATAGCATCAAAAGAACCCAAGGAGTAAATTGAGGGAGTAAAATGCCTAGAAATCCTATTTTTGTAATTGATACTAACGTTTTCGTACATGCATCTAATTGTAAAGGTGAAGGTACAACCCCCATGCAAGCAAAAGTTGCTAGAACGGTAATCTCTTTTCTCATTGCAAAATGTTATCCTTTCTTATTTTCTAATGAAACACTAAAGGAATTAAAATGGAAATTTAACAAACTACATAAAAAGAAAGAATTTATGCAATTTGATATCATAAGAGAGGTTAATCAAAATATTTTGTACGTAAAAGACACATCTAAAGGTAACAAGGCTCATTTCGGTGAGATATATCAGAAAAAAGATGAAATTGAGGAGATAATTTCGGATCCAAGTGATAGGAAGTTTATATATCTACTAAGAGATTATGTTTATACTGGGAAGAAATTCTTAATTTCTTCAGACAAATCAGCTTTTTTTCCCACAAACCCTGAGATCAAGAATGAGTTAAAAGAGTATCAAACAAAGAATAAATTTAAAATCTTAAGTCCAGCTAATTTTGTTGTAAATTTAGATATTATAATGATGTCTTAAATGTTCTACAAAATTCTTTCTTGTTTTCAACCTTATACTGTTCACATACTAACTACTACTCTTAAGGATTGTTTATCTTCTTATCAAAAACAAAAGAACGATAAGAATTTATTCTTCTGGCCAGAATATAACCGAGGAAATGATCCTCATCGTATAAAGGGACATCCGTGTCAACTGCCAATAGTTCTTCTTGAGAAATTAATTCTTACCTCTAGTTCATCTGATGATCTAATTGGAGATGTATTCTCAGGAAGTGGAGGTACAATATTAGCAGCGCGCTTAACAGGTCGGGATGTGGTAGGATTCGAAATTAGGAAAGAGTATGAGCGAATTATTTATCAGAAAGCCCGATTTGGACAACCTGTTTTTCCAGCAGAGAAACAGTCTACTTTAGAAACATTCTTTCCAAAGTAAATATAAATCATCATTCTTATATGTGATAAAAGAAAACATTTAATGGGAATATTGATTATGCCTCAAGAAACAGATTTGGTAATAGTTGGAGGAGGCCCAGCGGGCTTAACTGCTGCGATTTACGCAGCTAGAATGGGTTTGCAAACCACTGTTCTCGAAGCAGAGACCATAGGGGGTGTGGCAACAACTGCGAAAAAAATTGAGAATTATCCTGGATTTTTATCTGTTACAGGACCCGAACTAATGGAAAAAATGAAAGCCCAAGCAGAAAAATGCGGAGCTAGTCTTATCATTGATTCTGTTACAGCAATTGATTGTAATGAGATGCTAGTAACTACTTCCAAAGAGAAATGGAAAACTGGAGCGGTAATCATCGCGACTGGATCCAAGCGTCATAAACTAGGATTGCCAAATGAAAGAGAACTTGAGGATCATGGTTTATCTTATTGTGCTGTCTGTGATGGCGAATTATACCGAGGCAAAGTGATTGCTCTTGTTGGAGGTGGACATACTGCAACACATGATGCTATCTATCTAGCTGGATTGGCAAGGAAAGTTTTCTTAATTCACAACGAAGAAGAACTGAATGTAGAAAAAGATCTTGCTGACCAAGTGATGTCTCTTAGTGAAATTGTTCCAATGTTTAACTGTACAATTGAGGAAGCCTTAACCAAGCATGATGCTTTAAGAAAATTAGTGATAAAAAATCATAAAACGAACGAGATTTCAGAAATACGAGTGAAAGCACTTTTCGTTGCAATGGGAGAAGATCCTTTTAAGTTGGCGAAGCTATCAAACATCGAAACAGATGCTTCTGGTAGTATAATAGTTAACAAAGAGCAACAAACAAATATCGAAGGTATTTATGCGGCTGGGGATGTTACAGGTGGGATTAAGCAAATAGGTACAGCTGTTGGCGAAGCAACAGTTGCTGCAATGAAAGCTGGGTACTACATTAAGAGAAAAGCCAGGATGACGAAAAAAGCGGCGTGAGAACAATATAATTCATTCATAGGTTAGGCACAGGGATGGTTTCACACTGATAATATTGGAGAACCAGTCTATCTAGCTCTTGAATGCGTAATGAACGTTTTTTTAATTTTAATTCTTCTGTAATTTCTTTTGCTAATTGGATAATTTGTGTAAACAGAGGAATATTAAAGTCGGGCGTTTTAAGAGGGAGGCGTCTGAGGTTACGAATCGATATTGCATTCGTGTATCTTGAACCTAAATTAAACTGACTTTCATAAAACCAGTGATAAAGAGAAGAATTGAGAACAGCTAAGATATAGTAGAGTAATTCCTTTTTTTCGGCATATTCGGATCTTAAAGCCATACAATAGACATTTTGGGTTGTCCAATGATTGTCTGAATCGTAAGCAGCACAGGGAAAGCGTTTAATTTTTTGAACAACAAGCTTAGGTGAGCGATAATTAAGAGAATTCTTTTTAGATCGATAGCTGACACTAGGATCTATGAAATGGGTGGATATTATCCTATAGGCTTCAAAATCATCACCTGTTAATATGGGTTGAATGTAAGGAGGATCTTCAATCTTTTGAATTAAATATTTCATACGTAGGTTCTGATTACTTAGAGGTTGTTGGCATTGTGGACAGATGACTCTTCGTTTCCTACTAGATAAAGGAACCCATGAACAAGTTGGACAATACATTACTCCCCCGCGCTTAGAGAGTTCCTCTCCACGTTTAATTGTTAGAAACTGTCCTAGTGGGCTTGCATCCTTTTGAATAAGCTGGATCAGTCGTTGAGATCGTATATCATACTCTCTAGAAAAAATGTAATCAATATTTGCTAGATAAAAAGACTGAGGAATAATCGTCTCATGGTCTACTAGAATGGTGTGATCGGAAGGAATTTCATTTTTCTTTGAACCAATTAGAGAAATAAATTCTTGAGTGACATCTTTAAACAGGCCATGAAAATTAATACTAAATATCTGAAAGTTTGTTAATAGAAACTCCCTGAGATAGATATACTGATTTGATCGGCTTACATTCTTAGGTAGAAGATAAGATAGTACCCCATCAGGTGTTAGCAATTCTGTTGCTTTGTAAACAAATAAGGAAAAAGTATTAAGATTTCTTTTTGGACTTTTAACCGTAAATTGATTATAGTATTTTTCTCTCTGTTTCTTAGTCAGTTTTCCTCCCCATGGGGGATTTCCCAGAATAATGTCAAATCCTTTCGAAGTAGAAGGGAGATTCTTCCAATTGGCTAGTGTACAACCTAAGAAGTCACCTTCGATAATATTTTTTTTGAAAATTTTTTTGGTAGATGCTATCTGTGATTCGGGAATAATTGTCATTACATTTTTATGACAATTTGTAACAGCATCTGGATTAATTTCCATTCCATAAAGAGCCGAGCTTAGTATATCGAACGACGCCTCTGTGGAAGTTTTCTGTGTAACAAATAATTTTCTATCAATCTTTTCTTTAATCAAATAGATGATTGTAAGGGCTGCACGTAAGAATTCTCCTTCTCCTGCTGATCCATCAAGAATTTTGACACTTAATAGAATATCGTTTAGTCTCTCAATAATTGATAAATCAGTGTTAACATAGACGTTCTCAAGAGATGTGTAAGATGAGGAGAAAAGAGAATTTAGATGAGTAAGAAGATATCGGTTGATTGCTGTTTCCGCCAGTGAAACAGCAAGCTGCGAAGGAGTATAAAAAGCGCCTAATTCTTTTCGCTGACGAATTTGAGTTTTATTTTCGATTGGTTCCGCCCTCATTCCAATTCTAGACATATCCAATCTTAGGTTAACTGAATTCGAGATTGGCAAGTAACACAAACATCTTGGTTCAACAACCATTCCTGGATATGCTGTTCATGATAAGCCTGTTTGCAGATGGGACATCTCAAGATTGATTCATTCCTAACAGGTTCCTGACATAGAACACAGATATTATGTTCGATCTTAAAGCTGAACTCTTTATTAATATCCTCATCTGCCAATGATTGGTAAGAACTATCTGTTTCAATACTTGGTTCTTTTTGGATCTCCATTTTCTCTTCTTGAGCACTTTCTGGAGAGTCGAGTTTGACTAGTGAATAGTTTTGTTGAATAAAAGAATACAAATCTTGGAATAATGATATTGATTGTTCATTTGGAGTATTTCCAATAATTATTAATTTTTTCTTCCCCCGAGTTAATGCGACGTTCATTCGTCGTTCATCTTCTAATATATGCGGTCGAGAAAGAGTACAAAGTGAAAGAATAATAAGTTCATTGTCTGATCCCTGAAATCTATCGATCGTATCAACTGTTATTCCTGAGTTAATACCAACCTGCCTGTTAATCTCTGCAACCTGTCCTCGAAATGGAGCAATGATTCCAATATGACCTGTTGAGAGTCCCATTTGTAGATAATACTGTACTAAAGCATTGACTACCTCTGCTTCTTTCTGATTCACTCGTCTTTTTCGATCAAAGGTTGATGAAACCTCTACATAGACTAGTGGCTGATTAGGATCCAATATTGATTGGAAAAGCTGATCTGAAATTGGTTTTTCAACACTTTTATGCAAAAGATCCCACAACAACTGTGTACCAACGTTTGGTGACGCTGCTTGAACACTATTACCATAAAAGGAACGGTTACTAAAATCCATAAGATTGGTGTGCATTCTGTATTGATATCTCAAAAGAGTACTTGCTTCAGGATGGAGTTTTCTTAGTCGTTCAAAAAGGGATGTACCAAAACCAAGCTTCTCTGCCTGGAAGCTTTGAACAAGGGGGGGCAATTGCTTGTCATCCCCCACCAAAATGAACCGTTGTCCTTTCGTAATAGCTGCTAAAACAGAAGCTTCAGTCATTTGTGAAGCTTCATCTACAATGACTGTGTCAAAAGACAGTTCATCGTATATACTTCGTGCTATTGTACTTGTAGTCGCAGCAACAATAGGAGTCTTAAACAACTGTTGATAGCTTAATTGCTTGTGTTGTAATGATAGATCTACAACCTCTGGATCCATAGCTTGCTCAATACCTAGACGTACAATTTCTTCGCGGGCATCTTGCTCCTTCGTTGTCTTTAAGTATAGGTGAATAATGTTGTCTACAGCAGTATTTGTGTATGCTGAGAGAAGAATACGGTATCCTTCTTTTCGAAGAATTTCTACTAATTTTGCGATAGTATAGGTTTTTCCAGTTCCCGCAGGGCCTTGAATAAGACAGTAATCGTTGGCATTTATGGCTAATTGGATGGCTTCATATTGACTTTGGTCGAGATCCTCAACTCCCACCAATTTTCTTGATGAAAAAGTGGGTTTCTCGCCAAAAATGATCAGTTTCTGTGCTTTGTGTTGGCTTTTCTGGCCAAATGTGAGGTCATAAAGGTTTTTGTTGAGTCGTCGAAAGGTAAAATCCGAAGAATACCCATCGAGATAAGCCTCTTCAGGTAAATTGTGTTGGCTGTTAAGAGAAATGCTTGTACGATCGATTGCTGTGATTGTTGCAATATTTGTAATATCAAGAATGGGATTACCTTGGCTCAAAATAACTGGTTCGCCAGGTCTTAATTCTGAGGAATTAGTACATTCATAATTGTGTTTTTCCTCTGTTTTTTGTATCATATTGATTTTTCTAATTGCTTTTCCAGTTTTCACACGTCCTTGTGGAGACAATTTCCAAAGAAATGAAAATTCTTGACGATTCTTAAGATGTTCTAGTCGAATAAGTGATAGAAAGTGGTTTAAATACTGAAAAACCTTAGAATCCATATTTTGTTCATTAAAAATATTCGAAAATTTATAACAAGCCTCTCGTTTAAAACATCTGGAGCAAATTTTCATTGACGTATCTGGAGGGATATAACCTTCAAACTGGATAATATATGCATAATTTCTTGCCATGTGGATTCGTTGTAGCAGATCTAAATCTAGAGTGGTTTGTCGAAATATTGGAGTTCCCTCACCAGAATAAATAACGGATGATTTCGATACCGCTTTGGGTGTAGGACTAAGACCATGCATATAAGTGACAGTTTGCATTAGATCAGAAAACCAAGTGTTAATTCCCTTTGAAGGTATTTTACGGCTTGTTTTGAGCTCATAAAGTTCTTTAGGTGACCAGTAGTCCAATCGTCCCATTAATCCGAATAAAGGAGATAGAAATGTCATTTCGGGAAAAACTTGATAACGTTGTAAAGAAGGCGCAGAGTGTGTCAATCCTCTTAAAACTGGAGTAACATCTGCAATAAGGCCTTTCAAGTCAACCGATAAATAAGAAAGGGTAAATGCGAATTTTTTAAACGCAGAATTAATCGCATTCGAAACGGATACACCTTGAGAAATAATACTCGTGAAAGCATCGTGAATAATAGATCCTCGAACCATAGGAAGAGTTGTTTTTGCTTCTCCAGTTATAAAATCAAGAAAAACCCTCCGAGGACATGCACTAGCATCAGCTATTGTTCGGGAATTAATCAAGATGTCTGGATTTAGAAGGATTAAAGTATCAGGAGTTGTTTCATACTCGGTTTCTGTAACTAAAAACGGATTGATTATACGAATAGGTGTCAAGTAATTGACTTTAGAAAACGGAAAGTAAGTCCAAGGCTTATGGAGACTTATTTTGATCTTACGTTGGTTTTTTGGTTCATATACCATCAGGGAACCGTTTATTCGTTCCAAAAGAAGACCATTAGTCACTTTCATGCTTTTATCCCAATGTAATAAGCACACTATGTCCGTAAAAAGAACTGATTAAGCATACTTGATTGTCTATCTGCGTGAAATGGTAGCATGATATTAATTGGATGGTTAGAATTTCACGAGTATTTAATAGAATTTGATACTATTGATATTAAACAACTTATTCAATAATATTAAGTATTACTTAATTAATACCTACATTCTAAAATCTACATTTCTCAGGATCAATCAAATCAATACGCGGGAATTATTGTGAAAGGTTTGACTCATGTCATTTTTGGTATGGGATTCGTTAGCCTTCTATTAAGTTTGTTTAACGACCCTTTATTGTGGGGAGTCGGAACATTACTTATTTCACCCATTTTTTCCCGATTACCAGATCAAGACCAGAAAATAGCACGAATCACTTTTAACCAGATCGTTCCACACCGCGGAAAAGGAACACATAATCTCTTGTATGGATTACCTTTATTAAGTCTATTTTTTGTTGTAGATTGGCCTGTAATAGGCCCTTTTCTGGTCTTACTTATTGGATCAATTTTTGGGGCGCTTTTTGCTCATTCGTTTGTTGATGCATTTAATTATGGTGGAGTCTGGGTCGGAGTTTTCAAGGTGAAGGGCTTTCTAAAATGGGATTCATTTTGGGGTAACATTGGATTTAAATTTGTAGGAATTTTACTTGTTTTGTTTTCCTTAATGATATTTTTATTCTGAAATGAACGAAAAGAAAAGCTCTAACAAAACGCTTTGGGTCTTTTTATGAATAAAGAACGATTTATAGGATTATTGAAGTTTTCCATTGCTCATCATCCAGTTTGTTGGCATTATAGACTTCATACTCTCCATATCGGCAGTTTTACGCTATGTTTAGGTTGTACTGGTTTCTATGGTGGTGTTTTTCTTGGAGCAGTGATGTTCATTTTTAGAAATGTTGTACAACTAGATTGGTTTGGTCTGGTTATTATTGCTTCGAGTTTGGCTGTTCCGACTATTCTTCGTTTGATGAATCTTCCGTTTTTTAACTCAACGAGAAAATATCTTCGTTTCCTTTTTCGCCTTTTACTTGGTATAGGCGTGGCTTTTGGTTTAGCTTCTATAACTAAAGCACCTAATGTATTTATTGGTTTTAGCCAATTCATTCTCGGCGTTGGATTATATCTAGGGATAGGATATCAACGAATTCGATCAAAAGATATGTGGACAGAATGCCAAGACTGTACATTTACCATGTCATTTGATTGTCCAGGATTTGCCCCATTTCACTTGAGTAAACGAATCAAATAGAGAGAAGAGAAAGTTAATATTTGGATAGAGGAGGTAAAGTTATTTAGTGAATTAAAATGTCTAAAGCACTTTATTTAGAAAACATGTTTCTCAAAGAATTTGAAGCCGAGGTTGTATCCATTAAAGATGGAAAATATGTTGTATTGGATCAAACGGTATTCTATCCGAAGAGTGGAGGGATCGCAAATGATGAAGGGACTATTACAAGAGGATCCGATGTTTTTCAAGTTGTTTATGTTGGAAAATTTGGGGGTCAAATTTCTCATGAAGTAGATAAAGTAGGGCTTGAAGTTGGAGATAAGGTGATCGGAAGGCTTGATTGGGATCGTCGTTATCATTTAATGCGTTATCATACAGCTGCCCACGTTTTAAGTGGGGCATTCTATAAGAACCTTGGGGCTAAGATCACTGGTAACGATATTGCCAGCCTTGAACAGGGTCGGATAGATTTTAACCTTGAAAACTTCGATCGTACGCTTATTGAAGAACAGGTGGCAAGGAGTAATGAAATCATCCAGGAAGATCACCCTGTAGAAACCTACAACCTCGAGAGATCTGAGGTGGAACAAGATCCTGATCTTGTAAAGCTCGCTATGGGAATTCCCAAAGGAATAAAGGAAGTTAGAATTGTAGATATTAAAAACTTTGATCGTCAACCTGATGGAGGGTGTCACATCCAATCCTTAAAGGAAATTGGGACAATAAGTATTAAAAAGCTTGTAAACAAAGGAAAGAACAATCGAAGACTCTATTTCACTATCGAATAGTGACTTGCATTTGTGATTCGATGAAAGTATGTATTTTTGGTGATCTACACGGAGAGCCTTTAGAAATTCCAACTGCAGATGCTTATTTATTAGTAGGGGATTTTTCCGAATATTTCGATACTAGTGACCCTATATGGAATTTTTATGTTAACGCGCTTTTATCACGAGCAGTTGAAGAGAAAACTAATATGTTTAAATCAGAAAAAATGGTTAAAGCTATTCAACTATCAATAGAATCATGTATTAAGACTTTACGAGCCTTTGATGCTCTCGCGAAACCAATCTATTATGTTACGGGGAATCGAGAGTTTTTTCCTGACTTCCTGATTGAATACTTTAATTTTGATGTACCCCATTTTTTAGACAAATCTGCAGAATTGGATAATTGTAGATGTATAAATCTCAAAAAAATTACTCTTGGTGACAAAACATTGATTGGTATTCCGTACATTCCAACTGGATTTCATTATAAGGACTGGAGTCTACCTGGGTTTGAAGAACACTGGGATAATCATACAAGAGAAGTAAAGAAATTTCTACAAAACACCATGGTTGAAGTAATTTTATCTCATAACCCTCCATTAGGAATTCTGGATTCTCACTATGATAATTCACCCCTCGGAATTGACTTCTTAAGAGAATATATACTCCACAAACATCCAGAGCTATTCTTCTGTGGCCATGCACATGGTTATCATGGAGAAGAAATCTTGGGTAAGACAATTGTTAAGAATCTTGGTTTTAGAAATTATGAGATCTCGGATTTTTAATCTCAATTGCTTCAATTAT
>JAEOTY010000337.1 GCA_016839625.1 Candidatus Hodarchaeota archaeon | reverse complement strand
TTTCCAGAACTTCATCATGAGTTTCAGTTAACCCAGTGGAGTTCACAGGGGGTTCTGGAGCCCGGCGCGATACTTACCCGGTCTCGCTAGAAGATAGCAAGGCCACTGGCTTCGCTACGTCCCCAATAAACATTGTTTGGATTTTTTGATGCTAGGAGAAGTTAGAAGATATTTCGCTTTAATAATTTTCTAACTTTCAAGTTTTAAACACGAGATATTTTGGAAATTAAGAGAGAGTCTTTGAGAGATTGCGTGGGGAAACGTCAAGTTAAAAAACCACGAAGAAAAGTCAAAACATTGGGGAGCTATTGTTAAAACAGCTGTATCGTGCGAAAATACTAATTCTTCAGTTTGATTTTTCAGACTCCAGTCCACAGCTTTATGAACCTCACATACACCTAGCAAGTTAAATTCTTGAAATAACGCCGAAAAAATTCTAGCATGGTTTTTACTGTGGCTTCTTTGTTTATCAAAGTAAAAAAAAAGGTTTCTTGGTTTTAATTTCGATAATGTGGTGAAATATTGGGATAAAAGCTCATGATTAATTTGTAAGTCGTTTTTAGAATGTAATGATGAAAATATATCTCTTAAAACTCCATCTCGACAGATTATGACTGGATCATGATTTACGAGCGAAAAAAAAGTTATCAGCTGATTGTAGGTATCAATGTGGAAATCTCTTCCCTTTAATAAATCAGGATCCCTCAATAGATTTTTTTGGATCCTTTTAACTGTATTTGATGAAAGCGCAGCACGATTCAAAATATTTCTAAATTTACTATTAAGAGTATAATGGTTTGTGACAAAGGTTAGAGCGCTTTTCTTCGGATAACGACGATCTAATAAAAAAATTAAATCACAATATGCTTTTTTCAATTTTTTAGTTATTGTAATAGATCCTTTAATTTCTGCCATTTAATTCATCTCGAAAAGATGATCTTCGAGAAACCTGATCAGTTTTAGTGTAGCAAGATACCTATGGGAGATACTATTTTTTTTAGGACCAAGATCACCAAAAGAATGTATCCCATCACATTCAGGTATAAAAATGGGATCATACCCCCAACCTGATTCAGAAATATTTCGTGAAATCTTTCCTTTCACTCGCTCGGTGAAAATTTCAATACAATCATCAATTTTCAAAGCGATACTCGATTGGAAAAAAGCTTCTCTATTATTCACATGCTGCATCAGAGTTAAAATTCCTTTTAAACCTATTGTTTTAAAAATGTAGGCTGAAAAAGGCCCTGGAAAACCATTCAATTGGTCAATAAAAAGACCTGAATCCTCTACGAATATTGGCCTTTCATGGAAATCTTGAGTACATTTCTCAAGTGAAAAAAAAGCAATTTCCTCTAGATCGAATGATTGGATTTCTATAATGGATTTTTGAATAAGTTTTAGTTGAATTGATGTATGTTGCGTAAATATAGTATTTACCTCTTGAAATTTATGCTGATTACTTGTAACAAAGAATACTACTGGCATTTCAATCGACTCAAGCATAGATGATTAACATTATGAAGAAAGAAATAAGATTTATGAATCAAATGAATTCTCCCTTAAATGACTGCTATTAGAAGTTACACCAAATAATACCTAGTAAAGTAGTCATTTAAGTTATCATTTCCGGTGAAGAAGTATATGGCGAGAATGCACGCGAGACGAAAGGGGAAAAGCGGGTCTACTCGACCAATATGGAGGAAGACACCAGATTGGGTTCCCTATTCCTCTGATGAAATTGAAAACCTAGTTATCGAAAAAGCCCAAGAAGGCTTGGGATCCGCTCAGATAGGATTAATTCTTAGAGATGCATATGCGATTCCAAGTGTGAAGAAAATCTGCGGGAAATCAATCACAAGATTATTGGTTGAAAATGATTTAGGATCAAAAATGCCAGAGGACTTTCTAAATCTTGTTCGTCGTGCATCAAATCTACGCAAACATCTTGAAAGCGGGAATAAAAAAGATAAACACTCAAGACACGGTCTTCAACTTATTGAGTCAAAGATAAGACGTTTAGTCAAATATTACCGAAAAAAAGGTATTTTTGAACCAAACTTTAAGTATGAGCCATCCAAGGCAACACTTTATTTAAGATAGTTGAATTTTCCTTTTCAAGAGCATTTTCATTTCCATTATCCGCTAAACTGTACTTAACCCTTCATAAACCCAAAAATCTAATGAATAATGCAAGGGAAACATGAATTACATAAAAAAGACATCAAAAACTGAACGAAGGTTCTCACTTGTCAAAACAAGATATCGAAACGCTTCTTCTAAAGATATCTAATATAGAGGCGATGGCTCGAGACATCAAACAACAAAGGGAAGGATTTAATCGAAAAGTCACCTCAATTGCTAATAAACGGAATCTTTTGAATGAACAGGTAAAAGAGCTGATT
>JAEOTY010000336.1 GCA_016839625.1 Candidatus Hodarchaeota archaeon | reverse complement strand
CCTCGAGATACGAAATTAACTTTTTCAATCCTTCGTCATATAATTTAGTTAAGCCTTGGGCATTTAATGGCATATTATCCGCTTCTAAGTTATTGTAGGTTTCTTCATCTGGAATATTTCCACGAAGTAATTCGAGAATCGCCAAAGGACTACACGCTAAATGATTTGCTAGCTGTGAAGTACTTTTCATGGAGGGATCTGGTTTCCAGTCCCATAATTCTAATGGTATCATCTTCAGTATAAAAAGAACAGATAAACGACGTTTTCTCAAAGTTGCAATTAGCTCTTCCATTGTTTCACCCCTTTTTTTCTTTTACGTTACTGCTTTTGAAATGTAGAATTTAAAAGGAGCTCTGATTCCCTGAGAACTTAGAGCTTGGATGCAATGGATTCCCCAGTAGAGCTTGAGAAACACCTTGGTGGACTCACAATCGAAAAGCGTGAATATCAACTTGCCGCGACACATGAAATAATTTCTAAACTGCCGAATTCCTCACTTTTAAACTATCCTTACGGTACAGGCAAAACAATAATAGCTCTCTTAGTTTATTTATCATTGAAAAAGACCAATCCACAAGCAAAATTTGTGTTTACTTCCGCACGAGAAGCTGCAGCATTACGTTGTCGTCAAGCTCTAGAAATGGCGAAACAATTTGGTTTTGTTGATCAATTGGGGTATTTATTTGATCCGCGTTCAGGTGGAAAAGGATTAAGTCTTCCACAAAAAAAGAAAATGTATTTAGCGTCGGATATCATATTTTCACCAATCACGACTCTTATGAATGACCGATTTGAGATAAAATCACGTTTACAGACTGATATCTTTAAATCCATTCAGCTATGCGTTATTGATGAAGCCACAGATCTTCTTGCTCGCTCAATGACTGGATTTCGACTAAGCAAATATTTTGAGGAACTTTTTACAGTTCGACCTAAAGCTGGTAATTTTCCTATATTAGCCATGACGGGAACACGGGATCAATATCGTGCTCAGAATATCTTAAAGATACTCGGTGAGGGGACTCATCTTATGCAACGTCCCGATTTATCACCGTACGAAACCATCACGCAAATTCGGGAGATCATTCGAGAGGATTACAAACAGATAGATCAATTGATATCTAATCTCTTAACTAAACCAGTAGGAACGATTCAGGAAATCCTTGATCCTCAATTAAGCCGATTAGAAGTCATTAAGATGAGCTATGGAGGAGCTTTAGATCGGTTAAAAGATTCACAGGCGAGCTATCCTATTCGTATTGGAAAATATCAAGTAAAAGATAATGATTCTCGAGAACAGCTCTTGACAGCCTTCTCTCTGCTCTTCAAGCTTACCCATGCAAGATTACTTCTTTTAGATTCTACTCCTGGAGAGTTCCTCCGTTATATTAAACTTGATGAAAACCAAGAGCACTTCCAAAGTGTAATCGAAGCCAGTTCATTCATCATTTCCCACCGATCAGAGCTACCCCGATTTGATAAACCAGAAGAAACAACTACTCGGGGATTGATCAATCCAAAAGTTGATACTGCAATTGACCTAATTCACGAACATCTTATTCGTGGGGCGAAAGTGATTCTATTTACACGTTACCTAGCTCTCGGAGAACAGACAAATATGCTTCTAACGAAAGCGTTAAAGTTTCCAGGTGTAAAATATTTATCAGGTAAGACCCCAGAAGATACTAGACGAATTATACTTGAACAATTTCAACAAGAAGATGTAAATGTCCTCATCTTCACGCCCGTGGGAGGCCGAGGGTTAAATTTAGGAGAAGCTGATGTAGTAATACACCTTGACATTACTAGTAATATAGATGATATGATTCAACGTCGTGAACGTGCCCGTGGTTGTTTAGAATATGTTTTGGTAATAAAAGGCACTAGTGAAGAGGTTAAGCTCAAGGATTATGCTAAACTAATAGATTCATCCAATAACAACTCTGCGAAGACATAGATTAAATTTGTACATCATTTAGGCTTTCTTGAAACTCGTTCCTCCGAATTTCTACAAGCTTTTCAAAGTGTTTTTTCCTCAGAATGATCAGACCAATTGCGAAGAAAATAACTAAAAGGGATCCGTTTAATACTAGACTGCCTCTAATTCCGAGTGGAGTGCTAGCAATCACGCTAACGATACCCATTCCAGTGACTTGAGCTGCAGTTATTGATAGGTTAATAAAGGAAAATATTTTACCTCTTAGTCTATCAGGGACAGTTTCTTGGGCTATTGTCTGTAGGGGGATACCAATGAACACTTCAATTGCACCAAAGCCTATCCAAGCGAGTCCTACTATCCAAAGGTTTGGAGCTGCACCGAAAATCACTAGAATAATCCCAGCAATAAAAGATGTCCATGTTATCAGAGTAATTGGTTGAGAAATACGTTTTTTCCTTGACAAGAGAAAAGCAACAGTTACACCTACTGCAGCGGAACAAGTAGACATAATTCCAAATATTATCTCACGGATCCCTTGCTCAGTCAATCCGTGCACAGTTTCCAAATATGGAATAATTAAAATCAATGAGGCACCGCCCGCAAACATCAACATTGAAAAGACAACTAATATATAAAGCAGGGGCGAGAACCCAATGATATATTTACCACCGAGAATTAAATCTTCAACAGGGTTCTTGGTTGATGGATCATCTGCCTTTAATGAAATATTTATCCATAAAATGCATATGGCTGAAATAAAAAATGTGAGAGCATCAATAAAAAATGGAATTTCGTATCCCATTGTCCCTATTACTAATCCTGCTATCATGGGACCAATTAATACTGAAACCTGATACGTTCCAACACTCAAGGAATTTGCTCCAAGGAGATCCTTCTTATCGTCAATCATTTTAGGTATGGAGGCTCCTCGTGCTGGGTAAAAGAATCTAGCAAAAGCTGCGTTGCAAAAAGCTACTGCCAAAATCCACCAGATACGTGTGTGATCAGGTAATCCCGCTGTTAGTGGGATAAGAATGATGGCGGAACCTTGTGCTAGATCAGCTAAAACCATAGCATACTTTCGATCAACTTTGTCAACAACAACACCAGCCCAAGGACCGAGTAATAGCATTGGAATTGCCTGGGCAATAGATAATAAAGCCATAGCAAAAATTTCACCAGTGATATCCCAAACGAGCCAGAGTATAGCAATGTAGGAGAATTGAGAGCCGATATTAGATATTAATTGTCCAGTAAGTAGCTTTCCAAAATTGGGATATTTAAACGGAAGGAACTGTGATTTTTTGTTGGGTTGATTTAGCTCATCAATCACTTAGCTTGTCACCTGTTGTACCTGAGGGCGTAGATCACATTGATACAAAGTGTAGAAGCAATTAAGGGCATAAATGTTTATAGATTCTTCAACCCCAAAACAGTGATTTTGTATCTAAACACATGGATTACTCATAAAACTTTTCACAATTTTTACCTTTGGTCCAAAACCACTTAATAATACGAATTTAATGATATGGACGACAAGATGAATCCTTATCCAATGTGTATCGAAACATCTTTATCAAAGAGATGTAAAAGTTAATCTTAAATAATCCTCAGAATCTTAGATCCTTGGATTAAAAAATGTTTTATGTCGATATTTTGACTGAAATTTATCAAAAAGGGGTAAAATACCTAATTGTAGGAGGACTTGCAGTCAACCTCCATGGTATTCCCAGAGTAACTCAAGACATTGATTTAATCATTTCAATGGCTCCTGAAAATATCCAAAAGCTCATTACAATCTTAGAAGATGCTGGATATATTCCACGTCTGCCTATTAATCCAATAGATCTCTTGGACTCAGAGAAAACTCAACGTTGGATTAAGGATAGGAATCTCAAAGCATTCAGTTTCTATCATAACACAGATTCTTTCAAAGTAATCGATCTGATCCTATCTCATCCCTTAGACTTTGAGCTTGCTTTTAAAAATAAAACTGTAAAACTTTATAACGATCTTCAGCTCTTCTTGGTTTCAATTGATGATCTGATTGCCATGAAAAAAGGAACAGGTAGGCAACAAGACCTCAGCGATATTGAAATGTTAGAAAGACTAAAAATATTCCTTGAGGAGGAGACAGAATAAGAATGAAAGGATTTCATTATCATCTCGAAGATGAAAAAATCTTAGCTTACATGAAATTAACCACCGAGGAAAAATTACAGTGGTTATACGAAATTAACCAGCTCACACAAGCAGTGTTATCAGAGAAGGAAAAAGAATTCCGGAATAAGCTTCGCAGAGCAGAGATTTAGAAAATAAATTATATACATATTTGCTGTAACCTTATTCAAGCAATCGGAAAGTTTTCATGCCTTGGTTGAATCTGGTCCTAGAATTATTGTTATTAATTTATTTAGTTATGAATTAGAGACACTTCCTTAGGTGGAATAAGAAATTAACAAAATTAAAGGATTATGAAAAACAAATTGACCGAGAACTTGATTTAGACAATGGTATTTTGATCGTTTATGGCGATTCTAGTGAATTAACCGAGGTCTCCACATTAATCACCCAAAAAGGGTTAAAATCAAGAACAGTTCCAGCAGAGATAATCGATGATTTTGAACGGAAAATAAACAATCTGGATGCGAATTCCGAAGAATCGGAGAAATAGTCGGTTTTTGGCGAGATGAGTAGCAAGAAAAAATTATTCTAAATAAGTTACCAACTCGCTTTCTGGTTTTCTAGAGATTTCCTTGGGTTTCTCGGCAGCATAACCGATTGGAGTTAATGCAAGAAAACGAAACGTGTCAGGTACCTTACAGGCTCTCTCCATAGCAGTAGGATCAGCATTTGCTATCCACACGGTAGCCAATCCTTCAGCTGTCGCAGCAAGAATTGCGTGTTCAAATACAATACTTCCATCAACCCATGCGAAGTTTTTGTGATCGAATTTTCTTTCCCAGGCTGCTGCTTCGTTGACAAAAATCGCAATAACAAGGGGTGCTTGATGGACTGCTTTTTGTTTGACAAAATTAAGAGTTTTTCCAGGATTTTTAATAACAACTAGTTTATAGGGTTGCTTATTAGCAGCTGTTGGTGCCAACCGAGCTGCTCGTAATATTCTCTTTAATTGTTCATCTTTTATCAGTTTATCAGGATGATAAGCTCTAATACTTCTCCTGGTCTCAATTACTTTAAAAAAATCCATTTAAACTTCCTCATACGAACATTTTCTTTCTTTTCTGGTATCAATATTCCATAATAGATAACTATATATAAGTAATATACTATAACTTATACAGTATAACTCATAGGTGTTGAGGTCATGAACCACCAAGAATTACTGCATAAATGGCAAACAGAGTTTAAAAAAGGATTTTCTAAACCACTGATCCTACTTTCACTTTCAGAAGGCGAAAATTATCCCTATCCCTTGACTAAAAAGATAAAAGAATTGACAAATGGAATGATTTCCATTGCTGGATCAAATATCTACCCAATGCTTACAAATCTTGAAAAAGAAGAACTTGTCATCAGTCAATCCGTTGAAATAACTACTAAAGAGGGGAAAGTGATGAAAAGAAATGTCTATGAGATCACTAATGCGGGAAAAGAATTTCTTGACCTTCTCAAATTATCCATGCAAGAATTCACAGAGGTTATACAAAAATTAGTTTAGATGTAAGAGTATGAGTGAAAAAAGAATGAATAGAACTAAAAAACTAGATTCGATTGAGATGTATGTGCAAAAAATCAATAAATTACTACCATACCCACAATCAGCAAAAAAATCGATATTAGAAAGTTTAGAAATAGATGTAATCGAGTCAATGAAAGATACTAACACGATTAATCCAGAAGAAGTGTTTGGTGACCCGTATAAAGTAGCTAAGAATCTTAGTTCAAGCAAAGATTGGGAAACATCGCCAGCAGGGTTTGGAATTAGGACAATTGCATATTTAATCGATTTTTTCGTTAGTATCTTGGTCTGTTTCGTCTCTTTTATTCCAGTATTTTTAATTGGCCCCTATGCAGTCTATGAGGCAAATCCAATCATAGCTATTGTTGATTTCTTTTTAATTATCTTTGCAACTGTTTCTGGAATTTTCCTATTTTTTGGCTACCCCATTCTCTTGGAGGGCCTTTTCTCAACCACAATAGGGAAAAAGCTTTTTGGTTTGACAGTAGTCGATATTTCAGGGATAAAAATTAATTGGAAACAGGCCATTGTCCGTAATCTCCCCAAAACACAAGCAGAATTCTTGTTCTTCGACGTTCTTATCGGAAAATACATTCAAAAAGTGAAACATCAACGAGCATTAGATCAAGTAGCTGAAACACTGGTAGTACGACACAATTAATCATGTCTCGATTAGTACTTGGAAAGTAGTCAAGAAAATCAATGTTATTATAAAAGAACCGAGAATCAATAACAAGGAATGAAATAACTTGAAAAAGTGCCAGAATTGTGCTAATGAGTTCCCTAATGATTACCTATTCTGTCCAAAGTGTGGAGTAAAATTCAGTAGTAAGGAACTGGTAAGCTTCGAAGAAGACGATGATTCAACTCTCATGGTGGCCTGTTCGGATCTTCACAAATCTTACCTAATGGGAAAGAACGCGGTTAATGCCCTCCGAGGAGTGGATCTTAAGGTAAATGTAGGTGATTTCATCTCAATTATGGGACCGTCTGGTTCGGGGAAATCAACTCTAATGCATTTATTAGGAGGGTTGGATTCACCGTCACGAGGCCAGGTGGTTATTAGAAATTGGGAAAATAAAGTAGTCGATATCTCAAATCTCTCAAAAGATGATTTATCAGCCATACGTCTTCGAGTGACGGGGTTTATCTTTCAACAATTTTATCTGTTACCTACTCTAACTGCAACGGAAAATATCTCCATTCCATTAATTTTTACTGGAAGTAAATCAGATTCATTTACAAAAACACGAACTAAGGAGTTATTAGAACTAGTTGGTCTGTCCAAAAGGGGTCATCATCTACCTTCTGAATTAAGCGGTGGTGAACAACAACGTGTCGCCATAGCTCGAGCTTTAGCAAATGACCCCCCTCTTATACTTGCAGATGAACCCACAGGTGATTTAGACTCTCGGACGGGTCACATGATAATACAGATACTCAAGAATTTGAATAAAATGGGAAAAACAGTAGTCATGGTGACTCATGATTTGAGTGTGGCTGAATATGCAGAAATAATCATTGAAATGATAGATGGGAGATTTGTTGGAAAAAACAAGGAAAATAATTCTGGTGAGGGATGATTTTGAATTTTAAATCCCCGATCAAACAGTTCGCTTGGATGTTGAAGTATATTTATCGTGATGTAAAGGGTCACAAATTAAGAAATGTGATTGGAATCGTGTCAATCGGTCTTAGTATTGGCCTTTTAGTTGCTATGAATGCTACTGTCGATACACTGTCGAACTCATATGTTGACCTGATTTTAAATACTGCTCAAGATTACGATTATGAGATAAATCCATCAGAGGGCATTTCTATTGAGAATTATTCAAGTCTTATTTTACAAATTAACGAGATTGATGAAATAAAAAATTCCACCCCAAGATACATCTCACAGGCATACATGAGGATTAGATATGAATCAGAAGACTTAATTGATATTCCTGCAAATTTAATTGGATTAGATGTAACTAAAGAAAATAACTTGAACATAGGGAGTTTTGATCCAGATATAATTGAACCAATCGGGATAAATCAATGCTTATTGATTGGAAATTTCGGACAGAATGTTAAAACTGTCCTCAACAAGAATTTATCAATCAATCACTTCTATATTAATTTCCAAGACCCTTCAGGGACTACTCATGAACATAAACTTGAAATCTCACAAGTAGTAGAAAGCGAGCAAAGATTACCAGCAGGTTTCAATATCATTGTTGTAGATCTTTCACTAATTGAGTCTTGGTTACATATTCCAGAAGTATGCACTACCATAATTGGTAAATTTACCGATCCTTCGATGTATTCAGCAATTGATCCAGAGCGCTCGGTTCAAAAAGCACAACAATTAGCCATAGCAATCCAATCGAAAATAGGTCTTGACTATTCGGTCGCGTTACCAAAAGCTACTGCAATAGAAGCTGCTGATTTTTCAGGTGTAAGATTGTTATTGAATTTTATTGGGATCCTTATTCTCCTGTTATCTACATTATTAATTTATAGTCTTAATACAATATCGATTGAAGAAAAAAATAGAGAATATGGAATGTTGCGAACATTGGGGATTAAGGATCTTAAAATTCTAATAATGTTGTTTCTGAGTCAGTTATTCAGTGTATTCTGGGGTGTTATCGTTGGACTAGGGTTAGGGTATCTTTTGACAATGTTGATATCGAGTCTTCTTCTCTCAAGTCTTGAGAATTATACTATAACTATTACAGTTCAAACGATTGTATTCTCTTCCTTTATTGGTGCTTTGGCTGGATTTCTCTCTGCTATAAAGCCAAGTACAAGCTTAATCAATAAAAATATTGTATTATCACTGGAAGTTGGCCGTCATTTTGATCAAGAATATTCTATAAGGAGAGAAAGACATGTCTCGAAATCTATGGGTATAATCGGACTAGCAATTGCAGGTGTCGGATCAATTTTTTTTGTGATCTTCCCTTTACTGAACGTTATTGATGATCAAAATCTATCACAGATATTATTTCTAAGTTTATTATTTTCTTTTTTAATTGGATCAGTTCTTTTAGCAGTTGGTGTTTTTTCTCCAATTTTTGAGAAGTTTCTTGTTAAGATTCTGTTTATATCTAGGAGAACCCGAAAGATAGGAATCATGACAAAGACTTTTTTAACTAAAAATCAAAGACGAAATGCTTTAACTGCAACAATCTTTGCCTTAAGCCTTAGTTTTATTCTATATTTATCTATGTCAAATAGTCTGCAGAACTACATGATGACTGAGAGCCTCAGACATTATTATGGTTCAGATATTGTAGTTCAGTCATCAGGAGTAGTTGGGAATTTTGTTGATCCTTCTGTGATTTCATTCATAAAAAAGCATGAAAACATCTCAAAAATTTCTTATACAACTGCTGGAAACATGTTACTTTTAATAGGATGCCAAGTTACCTTAGGTGATATGGCTCTGTTTAATTCAATATCACCTAGCGGGATTTATTCAATACCTGATTTAGATTTTGGGGATAGTCTTTATACCCCTCCCTTGACAAGTAACAATGCGTGGGATAATCTTGTAGACAATAATAACACCATTGTTGTCTCTCGATCAATTGCTGAACGATTAAATCTTAAAGTGAATAAATCAATTCGTTTAAAGATCCATAGTCCAGTGAAAAAGAACGATGAACTTTATGGTAAAGACCTGAATCTAACTGTCGTAGGTGTAGCTGATCGTATTCCTGGTTTTAACGATGTACATATTGCCCCAAAATTTGCGGACTCTTCAGCAGTATTTGTTGGAAATTCTACCTGGAATACTATTGTTAATAATCAAATGAACAACAGTGATCAAATAACTGTTGACTCCCGGATAGATAGAGTTTTCATCAAATGCGTGAATGATGACTCTGAAACAATTGAAAGTGTTCAAAGCGCATTGTTTCTAGAATTTGGTACCTCAATTCAGACTATTCGAATAGACACTCTTCTAGAAATGCTTATAACTCAACAATCAGACAGTCGCGAAATGTTATCTATTATTCTTTCCTTGAGTCTCATTATTGCTTTCTTTTCGATCTTTAGCAGCACACAAACTAGTATTATTGAGGCCATATATGAGATTGGCATAATAAAAGCTATTGGACTGAAAGAAAAGGAGCTTGTACTAGTATTTATATCTCAAGCACTAATTTTAACAATTGTATCAACCATTTTAGGAGGGATAGTAGGGTACAGTCTTGCTTATATTCAATGGGTTCAGAATGCAATTTTAGTGGAATTTCCTTTAATAATAGTTCCGCTTGATCCAATAATTCTCGTAATCTACATAAGTGCGATAATATTAAGTGTACTCGGAACCTATCTCCCGGTTAGATCGTTGAAAAACAAACATCCTTCTGAAATTCTAAGAACTCTCTAAGGTCCGGAGGATTATCCTATAAGGAAATTAGTCAAATTCTCTCAATTGTGTACCACATTGCTCACAATACATACCATCTGTGATATGACCACAGGTAGGACATGAAATCTCATCGAATTCAAGTGAGGATATCTCAAAGTCATTCGGATCTGAATAGACTTCAGTCTCGAGTGATTCCTCTTCTGTTCTTGGAGTGCTCTTTGGTAAGCGGTCTCTTACCCAACCAAGCATATCAGGTAAAAAAGCGCCTCCAAAAACCAAAACAAATCCTATTATCATTAGATCGAATGGATCAACACCGATTAGACTTTCGACAAGAGATTCTTCAACCGTGATTTTAGCTGGACTATAAACAGTATTATAGTCCTCAACATATTGGAAATAATAATTTCCAGAAGTTTGGACTTTGAATCCACCAACATAAACAGTAATCCAATCAGAGTCACCATCAAATGAGAATTCTATATATAATCTAAGAGCTTCAACTCCATTACTTGAATAAAGGGTAAACTCCCCTCCACCTGATCCAAAAGGATGATTGGTGCCAACAGCAGCAATTGAATATGATTTTCCCCCATTCAAGTAGAAAATGTCACTAGTATGAGATCCATTGAGATCTATTTCTCCATGAGTAACCTGAAGAAGAAAAACACTTATAAAGCCAATGATCAGACAAGCGATCCCAAGCATGATTATGAAACGTTGTGGAATCTTAAAAGAAGCCATATAAATTCAATTTCCATACTTTTTTCAAGTATATTCTCTTTTTTAAAGAAATTTTTCGTTTAAATGGAGAAACGAATTATTATGTATGTTTCTCAGCATCAATATGAAAAAATTTGCGACAATCAATCAGTGTTTAATCACAAATAGGAAAATTAATTAGTATCTACCTTCCAAACATGTGAAGGTGCGAACTATGGTAGAAATCAAAGTTGTTAAGATTGATATACTTGAAGGAATGAATATCATTCTAGGACAGTCTCATTTCATCAAAACAGTAGAGGACATGTATGAAGCTTTAGTAGAAGCTTCTTCTGGAATTAAATTCGGCCTCGCTTTTTGTGAAGCATCTGGGCCATGTCTTGTACGACTTACTGGAAATGATCCAGAATTAGAGAAAATTGCTGGAGATATGGCTTATAAGATTGGCGCAGGACATTCTTTTATCATTTATCTGAAAAACGCTTTTCCTGTCAATGTACTAAAGCGCGTTCAGTCTGTTTCAGAAGTAGTATCAATCTTCTGTGCCACCGCTAACCCCGTGGAAGTTGTTATCGCAGAATCTGATCAAGGTCGTGGTATTATCGGAGTTATTGATGGTTTTTCTCCTAAAAGTATCGAAACAGATGATGATATTGTCGAACGCAAGAAATTCTTACGCACAATAGGTTATAAAACACCATAACTTTATCTGTCAAATCGATTATCTGGATTTCTATTCATCTGTACTAAACGGTACGGTATCAGTAATTTGAGAATCAATTTTTTGTACCACAAAAGACACAAAATTGCGTATTAGGAACAACTGGACGTCCACATGATTTACACACATTTACGATTTTTGTACCGCAAAAGACGCAAAATTGAGAATCAGGGACAATAGCTTGTCCACATGAGCTACAAAGATTCTGAGACACGGTTGTAGAAGGGGGATAATCATAAGAATATCTGTACGCAGGTGTTTCAGGAAATGTCAGGTCTGAAACCCAATCAGGATCTTGCAGAGGACCAGTTCTCTTGTAAATAAACACTCCTAGAACTGCTATCATTAAAATCAAATATCCAATTTCAACCATGTATTGCAAGATGCTCAGTTCGGGACTCGGTTCCCCTAAGAACCCGATTATAATCTCAAAAACGATAGGTATTCCCCCCTCCAAGAAAATGAAACCTGCTATCATCCCAAATACCGGTAAAAGACGAGTGGATCGGAAGTTGACGTCAGAAATAATTCGAATCCATGCTGGTGGATGAGGAGATCTCCAATACCGTACGAGTTGAATTATTACCGCAATAATCGTACCAACTCCCAATGCTAATGTGGTGAAAACAAAGAGCCCACCAAAAACGACAAGTACCAAGTCACCCATTTCTTCGTACCTGACAAGTCCAATCATCATTAACCCTGCAAAACCATTATTGAAGCCATGTAGAATTATTGGCCAACGTATATCTCGTGTCCGCATGTAGAGAAATCCTAATCCCAATCCAAAAGCAAAAGTTGTGAAAAAGTGTTCAATCGCAAATCGAAGAGACCCTATTAATAAATCTCCAGGGGTGTGTATGAGGGAGAACATCAAACTAGAAAACACAAGAACCCATAACGTACCCAATCCTCGCCTTTCTAAAAAGGGAATAAGGGTTTTTCGAAAGACTAACTCCTCATATATGGCAGCACCGATTGTTAGGACACTAAAAAACAGTACATAATATAACGGTATATTTAGTGTTTCTAAAGACGGAGCAATTCCTTCATATGTACTTGTACTCTCCCCTAAAGGTTCTAAAAGGAAACCTAGCAAAGGAATTATGATTATAAGGAATACAATATCAAGAGCATAAATAAGGTAAATCGTTATAAAATGATTGCCATGAGGCATTTTCTTTTCTTCTGGTTCTACTCGCTTACTCCGATACAGAAAGATGAATATCACAATTGCTCCAACTTGGGCTACAAGATTCAATGCAAGATTAATGATCGTTAATGTTGTTTCTCTATTTTCAGGAGAAAGAGGTAAAATTCCGAGATTTATT
>JAEOTY010000335.1 GCA_016839625.1 Candidatus Hodarchaeota archaeon | reverse complement strand
GAAGTAGGAAAAATCTACGAAGTATGGAGTAAAGATGCAGGATCCATTCGGGATATTCCCAAATGGGTGGCTAAAGCGAAACACGAGATGGTTGGAGTTATCGAGGAAAACGGCCATACTCGATTTGTTGTCAAAAAAGTAAGATAGAATTCCCTTACTACATCTACAGGTGATTTTTTTATGAGTTCTAATGAAAAAAACCCCCAAATAGTCATTCTCGGCGGTGGTACTGGCGGTGTTATTGTTGCCAATCTTTTGGGACGAAAGGCCAAAAAACTGGCTGATATCACTCTTGTGTCGAAGAAAGAGAATGTTTTTTATGAACCAGACTTAATTTATCGTTTATTTGACAAGAAAGAAACAAAGAAGCAATATAGACCTCTTAACAAAGTTGTAAACAAAAATGTGACAATCCTCACGGAAGAGGTTGTACACTTAGACCCCAAGAAACAAGTTGTACAATTTAAAAGTGGTACTGACATTTCATACGATTGGTTAGTTATTGCTACTGGTGCTCAATATGATTATGAGAGTGTTCCTGGTTATGCTGGTGAAGCACATCATTTTTACAATGAAGAAGCAACCCTAAAACTACGGGATGCCTTAGCAAATTTTGAAGGTGGTAATATAGTCACTGGTGTCTCTGATCTACCTTACAAATGTCCTATTGCACCTATTGAAGTTACTTTCATGTTATATCACTATTTCAAACGTCGAAAAATGCTTGAACAAGTCAATATTCATTATCTAAGTCCTCTTGGAGGAGCTTTTTCAATTGATCAAGCTTCTGAAAAATTCGAGAAACAATTTGATAAGAAAGGTATTGAACTTCATGAATTCTTCAACACCGAGGAAATATTTCCTGACAAAAAGGTTGTTTCTTCTCTAGAAGGTGATGAAGTTAATTATGATCTGTTGATTCTTGTTCCTCCACATAAAGGAGCAACCTATATTGAAGATCGTGAATTAGCAAATGAGCAAGGTTGGATTCTTGTCGACAAGGAAAGAATGCAATCCACAGCATATCCAAATATTTTTGCTGTGGGTGACACCACTGAGTTACCAATTTCCAAAGCTGGTTCCACAGCTCATTATCAAGCGAAAGTTGCATCTAAAAATATCCTAAGATTGATTAAAGAAGGGAAACTTAATGCTAAATATAACGGGCACGCTCAGTGCTTTGTGATGATGGGATTATCCTCCGCCATGGTGTTAGATTTTACATACACACGCCCCCCTCTCCGTTTAGGATACATTCCAAATAGAATTTTCTATTATATCAAAAAATATTTCAGTCGGTTCTATTTCCGTGGAGTTCTCAGTGGCAGAGTTTAACAAGGTTAGATTCTTAATGTTGGATGAAAAAGATAAAGCCATCATTGATTTCTTTCAGAGAAATCCTCGAGAATCTTTCACTCAAGCTGCTAAAGCTCTTAGTATGGCTAAAGGGACAGTAAAGAGACGATATGATAATCTAGTCGAAAAGAAACTGATCTCTGAGGGTATTGGGTTAAATCTCTCTCAACTGAAATTTAGTCATGCTTTATCTTTCATCGAAATCACGGATCCGCAGACCGAGAAGGCAATCCTAGAATACTTCTACGATTGTCCCCTCGTCACGGCCATTTTTTCTCTTTCTGGTTTTGAGTACAATCTTGTAATTTGTCTTGTTGCTGACACACGAGAAAAAATTGTCACTTTTATTGACACGTTCCCCCTCAGTCATCTTCCTGGAGTTAAACGGAGAAATAGCTTTTTTGTAAAGGAGTCAGAAGGTTTTTCAGATAAACCTTTTTGGCTTTTCATTCCTAATGGTTCAGGTAAGAAAATTTTCAGGCAACACGATTGTCAAGAAAAGTGTGGCGCATGTGGGGTTATAGAACGGATTACTGAAGAGACAGTAAAATAATTTGTTGAAAAAATTAAAACATTCCTATCCTCAATGAATCATCTTTTGCTTCCAGGAATGTACAGGACAATTTTCTCTATTTGCTGGTTGACATTCAACATATTCTCCCGTTTTGAAGAAATAATCCAGATGGTCAATCCATCCTCCAGTCTTTTTTGATTTTTTGACAAAATCGATAAAGAGAATTAGTTTGTCGATTGTCTCTTCACTCACATTATGTTGGATTTCACTCGCTTCTTTTATGGCAGTCCTCTCACCAATATCCAGGATCATGAGAAAATCCTTTATTATCTGATGCCTCGATTGGATTTTTAAGGCGAGTGTTTTCCCTTTTTCTGTCAGTGTTACACCAGAATATCTTTCATAATTAATGTATCCTCGTTCTTTCATTTTTTGGAACATTTCTGTAACACTTGGAGGCCGTACACCTAGAATTTCTACAATATCTTTAACTTGGGCAAATTTTTTCCTTTGGATGACTTGAAAAATTGTCTCAAGATAATTTTCAATTCTCACTGTTGGTGTGTCATTCGTTTTGCTCATAAAAATCTGACCCAATAATTTTTCTATGGAATGGTTGAAATTCTGTTCATATATATTGATATGAAATAGGAAAGGTTTACCTCTTATAAAAATAAGAGGCTGCAAATAGAGTACGTCACAAGTTGATTATATTATCGTTATCAATTGCTAAATCGATTATTTCACCATAATCTAATAATTTGACTTCAGGATGCACATAATTCTTAAGTCCACGTTTTTCGACGTCTTCTTTTCCTACATATACCTTCCCTTTCTTGATGAAATCTTGGATCAAGATTTCAGTTTTATTTGCGTTATAGACTGCATCTTGTAAAAGGCATATAGATATATGATCAGATTCATTGTCATGTTCTAGTGCTAGTTCAATTCCAGTTTTATCTCTACAAGTTAAAAAGAATAGAATTTTAGTCATGTTTTCTCAACCTTACCTTAAAGGGGAATGACTGTATTTGCCCCTATGATCTTTTCGAGCACGTCTTTGTGATCTTTAATTTCCACTGCATCCATTAAATCTTCTTGTGTCAATCCGCGTTCTTCTAGTGCTTTCTTATCCACCCAGATATCTAATTCGATTTCTTTCAGAAAATCAATGTGCATCTGATAGACTGTTTTGTCTGTTTCCTTCAAAAATGTATAGACTCCATCTTTAATAGCTATCACAAGAGGATCAAAATCCTCGGTAGCCACAGCCATACGTAACCCCTCAACGGGGTAAAGAGTACCATGAGGAGGTTGTCGTAACAGAATTACTAGATTCATTTCTTCTGGCATGATTTTCACACTCTTCTAACATACAACTAGGAACTTATCTGTTTCCTTGAGGATTTTCTCCATATCGGGAGTTCCAGCTCTTTTGATTTTTCCTTTAGCTTCCTTACATTTCATACAGTTCTTTGCGGTTCCACGAACTAGAAGGCACAGGCTGCAAAGTCGAATTAAAGCACCCTTCTGAACGATTTCTTCAAATCCTCCTTCAATATCGAAGATTCCTTCGATCTTCTTCTGATTTTCTAATACTGAATTTACAGCATCCATGTAACAGAAGATTTGCACCTCGTGTCCATTATCTAAAGCAGCGTTTGCTAATTCAATAATCGTTTCTGGGGCTTGTGATTGATGAGGCCCAGAAAAAAATAACATACCAATTTTAGCCATAATGATTCCTCTACTAGAATTGTCCTTTTATTAAATTTCTACTTTTATAAATAAAAAAAAAGGGGGAAAATAGTGTCCTGGTTGTTTATGCTTAATCGCCTCTCATAAATAAGAGATAAGCCATCATCCAGGTGCCTAAAACGATGAAAATTGAAGTAAGAATACTACCTACTGAAAGTTGGGGAATTCCGCTAAGCAAATTGCCAATATTACAACCTGCTGCAGTGACAGCCCCAAATCCCATCAGGCAACCTCCAACAAATTGGCCAAGTAATATTTTGCCTTCTTTGGGAGTACGGAGCTTAAATTCTTTTGCAATAATAGCTGAGATGAATGCTCCAATAACGGCACCAATCACTAACCATGCTATCCAGCCTAAAGCTGCTTCCGCTGCTGCTACAGTAGAACCAGCAACGAAGTATTTTAGAACACCAAGCCAACCTGCAGTAATACCTAATGGGTAATTTCTTCCAGCAGCAGCTGAAGAAATAAAAGCAATACAACCAATCAAACCAATGGCAATGCCAGTTACCCACCAGGCCCAACCTTCTTTGAAGATTTTTTTGCCTAAATCACTGAAATCAAGAGTTTTTCCTTCATTTTTCCACGGTAAAAAGTTTTTCCATACAAAGTATGCGATTGTGAGTGCAGCGACGACTATAACTATTAACCATGTAAGTAAATCAGCCATTCCAGAACCTAACATGTTGCCTAGCGTCAATGCTGACCCATCATCTGCAGCAATTGTGGTAGCTGATCTAATTTCGTTCTTTACTGGCAGGAGGAGTCCTGCTCCTGTTGTTAAAGCTCCAATCGATAATCCCAATAGAGCTACCAGCGAACCTACCATTCCTTCACCGACACGATATGTGGTCCCTGACGCACAACCCGCAGCTAGAGCCATCCCAATACCGAAGATGAATCCACCCAATATATTACCAGCCCAAGCCAGAGGTTTCGGGTTTAATGTAATTATACCGAGAAAATCCATCACATGGAAAGCGACCATTTGGACTACTATTGCTACGATTACTGCTTTTAAGAGAGAATATTGTTTTAAGAGTATGATATCTCTGAAAGCAGAGTTCATACAAAATCGTCCACGCTGTAAGACAAATCCAAAAATGATTCCAACTAATAATCCTGGAATTACTACTACTACGAAATCTAATGCCATAAGATACACCTTTACTTCATTTGACTTTCACTCGAATTACCCACTCTGATGTTCCAGTTTTCTCAGCTGAAAGAACTTCATGACCCATTGATTCCATTGTCTCTGGAACCCGTTCTGCTGACAGTGGATAATCAATTATTATTTCTAACACCTCTCCAGACTTCATTTTCTTTACTTTTCGTTTACTTTTCACGTCTGGATAAGGGCATACTTCTCCACGGAGATCTAACCTTTCTGTTATCTCTGTCATTTTTTTTCAACACGATTGAGGTATTGTATTTATTTTGGCAAACCTAGAAATTTTCGGTATTCCGAAATTTATTTTTCAGAACAGGTTTCTTGAAAAGGCTTAGAGATTAAAAATCTACTTCAGATAATTCATGGCGACAAAGTAGTCACTTTTAGAACGTACACCAAGACCTCAATAGTCGGTTATTAACTATTGTTATGAACATAGGATTCCTCCCCATGCCTAAGTAGATTAATCGCTTGGTTCTGTAATCATTTCAAGATATTTGTAATTTCAAGGTAAATCTTCAAATTTCTTAGATTGATTCGTGAGATTTACCAAAATTATGGAAATTGTATTTCCTTTTTCGTATTGTTTCATCTTAGGTTTTTTTTGTTTCATATTATTAGGTGTTGATCCTCCATGAACCCAATACACATGTTAAAAAGACGCAGGAAAGGCATACTAGACATTTAAAGAAAAGATGAAGAGAGAACACGAAAAATTAACCTGTAATGATAAAATAACCACAATTAAGATAAAATCTAATGTAACTATTGTTACAAGGAAACTTTTTAAAATTGCCCTAAGTTAAAGTCCTCACTCAGACAGTCCATAAACTCTTTCTGAATTTGAATATCTGTTATTTCATAAAAGTTAAATGATTATAGACGTAAAGAGGATAGTATAAAATGAGTGGTAAAGCAAGAATTGCTACTGAATGGCTCATGGTTTGTTCTGGATGCCATATATCACTGTTAGACATCCATGAAGCAATCATAGATGTTCTAGCAAAAGCAGAAATTGTTAGATCTCCTGTTCTTGCTGATGTTAAAGAATTTGTTCCAGCAGACGTAGGAATTATCACAGGAGGCATTAGAAATGAGCATAACATTCATGTAGCGAAAGAAATGCGGAAGAATTGTAAAATTATTGTTTCTCTAGGAAGTTGCGCCTGTTTCGGAGGGACTCCCAGTCTTGCAAATATGTATACCCGCGAAGAACTCTTTGATAAAGTCTACAAAAACACAATGGGAGTAGATAACCCCTTGGGGAGAGAACCTCAAGATGACGTACCCCCATTGACAGAAAAAGTAGCACCACTTTCTTCTGTTATCAATGTAGATGTAATGATTCCTGGTTGTCCTCCTGTTCCTGAACTCATCGCGCAGGCTGTAATGAGTTTATTGGAAGGGAAACCTTTGGAATTACCAAATCAATCGGTTTGTGAACCCTGTCCACGAGTGAAAAAGCATACTAAAATCACAGAACTAAAACGGTGGTATCAATCAGCTGGAGAAGAAATTGATCCAGACCGCTGCTTTTTGGAACAGGGATATATTTGTATGGGACCAGTCACTTGGGGATTATGTGATGCAAGGTGTCCGAAAGTTGGAGTACCATGTCGAGGTTGTCATGGTCCATTGAACCCTGATCGGGATCCTGGTATTGACGCTGCCTCATTTTTAGGAACATTGTCTACTGATATTCCTATGGAGCAAGTCATGGAAGCTATGGGTAATGATCCAATACCTATATTGTACCAGCATCAGTTTGGTTATACAAAATTCAACAAATTTAAGGAAGCGATGAAAAAATGAATGCAGCCAAAATTATCAAAGTAGATCCAGTAACTCGAATCGAAGGTCATGCTGAAATTAAGCTCTTCCTTGATGAGAACAATAAACTTGTTGATTCACAGGTCAAAGTTGTTGAACTAAGAGGATTTGAAAAATTCTTAGTTGGGCGGCCTGTTGAGGAGATGCCATTAATAACTCCCCGTATGTGTGGGATTTGTCATGCTCCACATCACATGTGTTCAGCAAAAGGAGTTGATGCTGCTTTTGGTCTTGAACCTGAAGATATTCCTCCCACTGCGTTTAAATTGAGGAAATTAATGCTTTATGGGTCGTTTATCCATAGTCATGTGTTACACTTCTTTTATTTGGTTGCACCTGACTTAGTTATGGGTCCAGATTCAGATCCAACAAAACGGAATGTCTTTGGTGTACTTGAGGCTAATCCTGAATTAGTGAAAAAAGTAATTGCGGCTCGTAAACTCGGCCAAGAAATAACAAAGATTCTTGGGGGTAGAACAGTTCATCCTGTAACATGTGTTCCTGGAGGCCAAGCTCACGCGCTCTCAAATGAAAATCGTGACAAAATTGAGAGGGGAGTGAAGGATTTAGCTAGTGGATTTCTGATTGAAGCAAAAGATTTGGCATTTTCGCTCTTCGATAAGTACTCCGATGCAATTGATACTCTTGGTGATTATCCAACAATGCATATGGGATTAGTTGGTAATGAAGGAGAACTTGACTTCTATAACGGAATGGTCAGGTTATTGGGAACTGATGCTCAAGTACTTGAGGAATTCCGAGGCGCTGAATATAGAGATATAATTGCTGAACGGGTCAAGGACTATTCCTACCTGAAATTCCCATATTACAAGAAACGATCTTTTGAAGACGGGTGTTACCGTGTTGGTCCATTGGCTAGAATTAACGCTGCTGATAAGATTGATACACCAATAGCCCAAGAGCTTCTCACTGAGTTTCGTAATAAGTTTGGCAGACCAGCAAATAAGTCACTCCTATATAACTATGCAAGGATAATTGAGCTCGCTTATACAGTAGAAACCATATTGGATCTAGTAGCTGATCCTGATATTACAGGAACAAAGCTCAGAACCCCCGTTAAAGCCCGTGAGGGTGAAGGGGTCGGGATATTAGAAGCCCATCGTGGTACACTGTTCCATCATTACGTAACTGACAAAAAGGGTATTACGACGGACGTGAACTTAATTGTTGCTACAGTAGGGAACAATGAAGCAATAAATCGCTCTGTTCATGCATCTGCTAAGGATCTGATTGTAGATGCCGAACCCGCAGAAGGATTACTCAACAGACTCGAGATGATTGTCCGTGCTTACGATCCCTGCTTTAGCTGTGCTACCCATTATTTGAGATCTGGTGGTGTTGCAACCGAACTTAAAATCGTAGATTATATGGGAAAGGTCACCCATACTTTGAAAAACTGGGAAGATGAACAAAGGTGAAAGCGATGAAGATTGGAACATTTTTATGTAATTGTGGTGGATCCCTTAAGAATATTGACTGGGATGATCTACAAAATTTCATGAAAGAGAAAACTGGAAAGGACGATTTCTGTATATATCACGAGAACCTCTGTTCACCAGAAGGGAAAACATGGTTCAAAGAGACTGTAAACAAAAAGAAACCGGATTCAATAGTGTTCGGTGGATGTACTCCAAAAACTGCAGGCTACTTGTTTGAAGATACGCTGAAGGAACTCAGTTTGTCTCCCTTCCAAGTTGTTGGTGCGAATTTACGTGAACATATAGGATGGATAATACCTGATAAAGAACTAGCTACAAAGAATGCCAAAGCTTCTCTACTAGGGGCATATAATAAAGCAAGCTTTGAAAGTTCTGTTGAACCACACAAAATTAAGATGTCTCAAGCAGCTGTTATTATAGGTGCTGGGCCTGCAGGTATCCAAGCTGCCCAAGACCTAGCTGAAAAAGGACACACGGTACATCTGATAGAACGCAATCCTTATATTGGTGGAAATGCCGCAAAACTTGGGACTTTTTTCCCAAGTGAAGACTGTGCAAGTTGTATGCCCAGCGTAGGAGTAAAAGGAATACATCAACAGGGTGTGAGGCGCTGCTACTATCGTTCAGCATTTGATCTTCATCCTAATATAAATCTATACATAAAATCAGAAGTTACCGACATTGTCGGAGCTGTAGGTAATTATTCAGTAACTGTAAAGACCAAACCCACCTATGTGAAGATGGATAGATGTGTGAACTGTGGTCTATGCTCAGAGGCATGTCCAGTTGATAAACCCGATGAGTTGAATCTAGGGTTAATAACTCGAAAAGCTGTTCACTTGCCCACGCCTCATTCTTCCACTACAAAATATGTCGTTAATCGAGATGAGTGCCCTGAAGGTTGTGCAGAATGTGTAAAAGCATGTCCAGTAGATGCAATAGATCTGGATATGAAAGAAGAAACTCAAGAAGTAACTGGAGGTGGTATTATTCTTGCTACAGGATTTGAAGAGTATGACCCTAAATTAGTAGAAGAATATCATTATGGAGCTCCAGGGTATGAAAATGTTGTTACTCAAAGTGAATTGGCCAGATTAATTGATGTATACGGGCCTACCATGGGTAAACCTTTGAAGAAAGATGGTAATCGTGTAGACAGCATTGTTATTATCAACTGTGTTGGGTCTAGGTCGCAGAAATACAATATTTGGTGTTCAAACATCTGTTGCATGATAGGAATCAAGCACGCACTAAAAATCAAGGAGAACTATCCCGAAATTGATGTGACATGTTGTTATATTGATATCAGGGCTGTAGGCGCAAATTATGAAGAGTTTTACAATAAAGCTCGTGATCTTGGAATTAAATTCGTCCGTGGACGGCCTGCAGAAGTTGAAAGCGATGGTGAATCTCTTTATGTTTATGCTGAAGATGCTCAAGCAGATGAGATGTTAACACTCAAAACAGATTTGGTTGCCCTTTCAATGTCAATGGTACCAAGTCCTGGAGTAAAAGAACTGGCAGATAGACTAAAGATTGACGTTGATGAGACTGGTTATTTCAAGTCCCTGTATTCTAAATTTAAAACCACGGAAACAAAACAAGCTGGTGTTTTTGTTGCTGGCACAGCCATTTCTCCAGCTGATATGCCAACCACCAAATTACGGGGAGGCTTTGCTGCAAGTCATCTTGACATGATCCTATCATTAGGAACTGTTGAAAAGCGATTTCCTATTGCTGAAATAGATAATGATAAATGTACTCTTTGTGAGATCTGTATAACAGCATGTCCTTTCGGAGCTATTGAAGCTGTAGAAGTAGCTAATCCTGGTATTAAAGTTCAAGTTAGCCCAACAGTTTGTGTGGGCTGTGGACAATGTGCTTCCTCCTGTCCCGTTTCAGCAATAACCATTGATTATTACGCAGAAGATCAGATTCTTAAACAAGTCGAGGGGTTACTTTATGATGCAAAGGACAATCCAGAACCCTTAATTGTGACCTTTGCTTGTTGGGAATGCGCATATTCAGCTATAGATGGTTTGGGAATGTCAGCGAATTATCGAAAAACAGTTCATTATGAGGAACAATTTAAGCAGCAGGTTACTGAAGACTTTCCTTATAATCTTAGGATTCTTCCAGTTCAGTGTACAGGTAATATCTCCGCAGGATTGATCCAAAAGACGTTTGCTATGGGAGCAGATGGGATTATTGTTCTTGGTTGTTTTGAAGATAAGTGTCACTATGAAACTGGATCAAAAGCATCTTCCACTCGTGTGAAAATTCTTAAATCAATGCTTGAATATGCAGGAATTGATCCTAAGCGGTTAGAAAAGGAAACTGCGTATTTTATGACCTCTGACAGATTTGCACTAACTGCAAGACGGATGTATAACAGACTCAAAGAATTAGGCAAATTGGAACGCTGAGACTTTAATTGATAAAGGTGAAAAAACAGATGACCGAATCAACAAAACTCCTTGAAGAATTTCAAGAACTTTATGAAGTTACAAAGTTGTGTTATCAATGTGGTACATGCGCAGGTGGCTGTCCTGTCTTTAGACAATACCCTGGTTTTAATCCACGAAGAGTAATGGAAAAATTACTCATGAGGGATTTTTCTGAGCAGATATTCGATGATCAACAGATATGGTACTGTTCGATGTGCTATACTTGTAGCGTTCGATGTCCTCAAGGGATTGATATTGGACATGTCATCACAGAGATAAAAAACCTCGCAGTACAAATGAAGAACGCACCACCAGGAATTGTGGCTGAAATGGAAGCAATTATGGAAACAGGAGTGACAGCAGCCATTTCTAAAGGAATCATGAAGAGAAGAGAAACATTAGAGTTACCAGAGTTACCTCCACCTAATCTTGATGAAATACGAAAAATTTTCGAAGCGACTGGAGCTGCGAAGTACATTAATCAAATAAAGGAGGAAACAAGCTAATGTTAAAATTTGCGTTTTTCATTGGATGTACAATACCGTACCGGATTCCTTTCGTTGAGACAGCAATCCGTAAGACCCTACCTGAGTTTGATATTGAGCTCATAGATCTACCATTCGCTTGTTGCCCTGATCCTGGTGGTGTACAAGGATTTGATAGTCTCACATGGTACACTTTAGCAGCTAGGAATCTATGTCTTGCAGAGGAACAGAATCTCAATATCGTTACAGCATGCAGTGGTTGCTTTGAAACGTTAAAAGTGAGTAATACAAAGCTGAAAAACGACTCTAACCTTAAAGAAAAGGTAAATGAACATTTGAATGAAGTCGGTCGTGAGTTCAAGGGTATCATTGAGGTAAAACACTTTGCTGAAGTTTTGTATGATGATGTAGGCATTGACAAGATTGCAGCTAGAGTTCAGAAACCTCTAACAGGATTGAAGTTGGCTACTCATACTGGTTGTCACTTCGTTAAACCTCCAGAGATCCTCCAGACAGATAATCCAGAGAGTCCTCATAGACTAGATGAGATGGTAGAGGCTTTAGGAGCTCAAGCAGTTCCTTATCTAAACAAGCTAATGTGTTGTGGAGCCGGAACACGTGGAGTTGACCAGGATATAGCAATAGCCATGGCGCATGAAAAAATAGTGGGAGCAGAAAGAGCAAAAGCTGATGCCCTCGTAACAATTTGTCCGACCTGTTTCGTGCAGTATGATGTAGGTCAACGATTAATGGCCAAACAGTTTGAGAAAACAAATTTTCCAGTGTTTATCTATCCTGAGTTGTTAGGAATCAGCATGGGTATGGACTTCAGTGTTGGTCTCAAAATGCATACTATTAAAGTTGCCCCAATCTTAGAGAAAATTGCAGGTTGAGAATTCCAACACGATTGACAAGAATCATGGGTTTCCAACCTAAATTCTTCCCTTTTTTTCACACAGTAAATTTTTTCATATTGTTGATTTCGTTATTACCTATTCCATTTAGAATATCATTAATTCAACCTTTAATAATACTCTAAATATGCTTCCAATATTTGCTTTTTACTTCTCCATTTGAATCTACTTCCTTAAATTGGTAGTTCCATTTAAGAGAGGTCAAAGTTTGGTGAATGGGTTCGGTTTCTGATTTTGTTGGACTGGTTAGGAGATGAATTGCGTACCCATTTGGTTTAACAACACGTTCAATCTCTTCGAGCTGGTGAAGGTTTTGTGGATGAACTAGAGAACCTAGAAGGCATATAACTTTCGTAATGAGTTTTAATCTAGCTTTAACTTCCATTTAGAACCTTGTGATAAATTACATGCTCAAATAAACCAATTACCATTCTTGTGAGAAAGTGGAGATTGTAATCCAATTTCATTGCTTAGATCCAATGGAGTATTATAGAAACTGATCCTAATTTATAAAAATAACTAAAAATCCATAAATTTTTAAATTTCTCAGAAACATGAGATATTTACACTCTCCATTTTCAAACAAGAAATAAGATAAGGTGATAATGATGGGTTTTAAAGAAACTTATGAAGCAGTTAAAACAGATCCTTCCAAAGGTGTAAAAAACTTCAATGTTGTCGTAGAATCTCAACCTGATGGAAGTTTCCAGGCTAACATGGGAGAAGATTTTAAATTTATTTTTGATGCTCCTCCTGGACTTGGAGGTAAAGATCTTGGCCCTTCGCCACTCTTGGGAATTCTAGCCGCGGTTGGGGCCTGTATTGGTGCAGTAGTCAAATTTTGGAGTCTAATTTTGGATATTCCTGTAGATCATATCAAAATCTTTTCACGAGGTCACATCAATCTAGCTGGTATTTTCGGAACAGACGATGCAAACTATAAGGGAATGTATGATAAACTTGAGCCGATAGTAGAAATCAAAACTTCCGCACCGAAGGAGAAAGTCGATGAACTCATGGATGAAGTTTGGAAACATTGCCCTGTTATTAATAATCTCAATCTCGAATCAGGATTACAGTGGCGTATAAAAGTTAAATAACTTAATTTTTTACTCTTTTTTTTAACGTCCACCTAAAATTCGGAATAATTGGGTTTAGCAAGTACTCTTCAAAATAAAATATATTGTATTATAGATTTAGCTTGTATTATTATAGAAATACTCTTTGGAACACGAGGAAAAAAAGATGAAAATAGTTGTTATAGGGGGAAATCCTGCTGGATTAAGTGCCGCTAGTGCTATTCGTAGGATACATGCGGACTGGGAAATTGATGTCTATGAAAAAGACCAATATATTTCTTATGGTTCATGTGGTATTCCTTATTACGTTGCAGATGAAGTTACGAGTTTAGATAGTTTAATAACTCTTACAAAAGAAAAAATAGAACAGAAACGAAATATTCCAGTCCACCTGTTTCATGAAGTTGTTAATGTCGATTATAAAAAAAAAGGGTTCATGTAAAGGATATCAAAAGAGGTAAGGAATTTAAGAAAGGATACGATTACCTAGTCATTGCAACGGGCGGGAAAGCAAAAGATTTTCTAAATGTAGAAATGGATCATCCACGTATATTCAAGGCCCATACATTGGGTCATGCAAAGAGACTAAAAATATTTCTGAGAGAAAATGAGGTAAATTCAGTTGTAATTATCGGTGCAGGTTATATTGGATTGGAAATGCTTGAAGCTTATGAAGCACAAGGAGTT
>JAEOTY010000039.1 GCA_016839625.1 Candidatus Hodarchaeota archaeon | reverse complement strand
CTTGAACTTGAAGATCGTGAAGATAATCGTCGGTTAATAATGGAATTTTGAGTTCAAAAATGGTGTAATCAAAACCACCTAAGCTAAAATTCCTTGTTGAAGCAATAAAATTATCTGGGGACGAATCAGGAAAAGATTGTGGATTGTTTTGAAGATAATACTCATCGTCATAAGTGAAGACTAGATTATCAGGTGCCCCCTGAAATGTTACTGATTTTGCATCCTCAGCCCACACACCATCGGCGTCGACATCGAAATTTACTCTCCAAGTTATATCATCGGTCATTTTTCCAACAATCAAAACGCCAATATAAACATCAGAAAAGTCATTTTTTATGTAAAGAGTTCCTGTGAAATTCAGTATTGAAAAATCTACTTTTCCTGCCTCACTCCAATCATCGAAGCCATCATGGACACCATATCCTAACGTATTCCAAAAACTGTTAACAAAGGAAGTATTACCACTAGTCGGTCCAAACATAAAAAGAAATTGAAGGCAAATCAAAGGAAGAATAAACAAATAACTGATCTTGGGTAATTTTTTCATTTTTTCACCAACCTTATCCTAAATTTACTCTTTTTTATATGGGTTTATTCGTTATTTAAACTTTTTTTTTGTTGAGTTTCTGTTTCGATCATAGATTATCAAGGTTTATAAGTATTGCGCATAGTTGAGCATTGTTAAGCATACTGATAATTTGCCTTTATCAATAATGTGAAAATGAAAATGAACAGGATTGACTCTAAATTAGGCAATTTAGTGCTATTTTAGCTTTATATTACCTTTCGATCCCCCTTCTCGTTGATAAATTTTAGTGATGATTAAAATATTGATGATGTGATGATAATTGATTTCTTATTTCTTTCTGGTATTTATCAGGCAGTTCATATAGCAGAAAGACTAATTCATCAATTTCCGATTGAATTTTATTGATTTCTCCAGTTGAAGTGCAATGTGGACATAATTGGGTATAAATTTCTGATGATGATGAACAACCCTCGAGCAGGTTGGGGATTTGAACGACTTTCTGCTGAAGTACTATTAAAGAATCATTGTTGGTTGAGATTATCTTTGGTAATGGAATAAGGCCTAAGTCTGCTGGTGGGATGGCTGCTGTTAAATTAATTTGATGAAGAAACCAGTTAATAAGAAGGGAGTTAAAGATCCCCAGTAATGTGTCAGATGATATTGTCAAATGAGAAGTCGAACCAGGACTAAGAAGCAAGTAATTGATATTATTTTCAGCCCAAATTCGTCCATGTTTTACCAGATGAGTTCTGTCAATCTTTCCTGCAATCACGCGACGTAATTGTTCTCGTGCGGTAATCCTTTGGAAGACGATTCGGGGACTTTGGGAATGTTCTTGGCGAGAGAGCTGTTTATCCTCAGATTTAGGTCTCTTGTACCATCTAGGTTTTTGACGATTTTCTTCTAAATTAATCAGATAAGGATGGATATTTTTTCCATTCAAAATTACATCATAATTTTCCAAAGAATCATCTTCGGGAAGTGATTTGAAGTAATAGGGTCGAATATTCGAGTCTGCTGGTCGTATTTCTCCACTTTGGATTTTAAACATGGTTCTCAGAGAAAGGCAGGTCTGATTCAAGAATTCTAAGATCTCTAAGGTTCTAATATGAGGCGATGAAATGATTTTCTTGAATTGGATTAGCCGAGGAGTTGAAATCCAACCTTCGACACTTTTCCCCTTGTTTAATGAAGTCATATCGAAAGTCCGGATTATCTGAGTCTGTTGTTTTTCAGCTTCTCCATTTTTTTTACATAAACCCAGGATGCAAGTTCCTTGGAGAACATTTGGAAAAATATGGGTTCGATTGACAAAATCAACAATAATTTTAATTGTAAAATGGGAAGAAAGAAAATCCCTCATTTTTATACTATAAGAGTCAGTTAAAATTGAATTAGCTGTCAGAAATACTGTTGTACCATTTGGAGCTAAGAGATCTTTGACCCTAGCAAAAAAAAGGTGGTAAAGATTGAAGCGGTTGACAAAAATTTTATTTCGATACAGCTGACGATAGAGACGAACATCCTCAGGTGAAATTTCTTTTGTTACGTAGGGTGGATTACATAAGACTAGATCGAACCCAAGCTTTTCTTGTTTAAAAACTGATGAAAATTCTTTATACCAATGAAATGGTAGTTTTGTTTCTTCATTCTCAAGCAGGAATGAATTATTTTTTGTATTATCCTGAAAGATATCTCCAAATAAGACATTTCCAACCCGAATTTTCTGGGTAAGAGATTTTTCAATTTTCTGGATTAGATTTGAATCTTGATCTGGATTATTATTTCCAATTATCCATTTTTTAATTTCTCTTCGGCAAGAAATTACTGCTCTAGAGCTAGAATCGACTCCATGGAGATTTTTTTCTAATATGTGTAATCTGATGTTTGTAGAATCAATTGATTTTGAATTTGAATGGATTCTTTCAAGGAATTTACCTGTGGCTAATAGAAATGCTCCGTCTCCAGCCCCTAAATCCAGAATCTTGATTTCATCAATTTTTCCGTTGATTGAAGGTCTTTGGGTTATGGTCATTTCGAAATTTTCCATCTGGAGGTTTGACCATCGGCTAATCGGAAGTTGTTGGTTGAAAAATGCTTGAAATCCTGACCACACAACAAATTGAGCTAGAGAGGGTGGTGTGTAATGTTCACCACGCAGTTGATTCTTTTCAGAGGTTTTCATTAGTAATCTAATCAATTTCAAATTATAATATCATAGAAAATTATTGAGGTTCAGGGATTCTTGAGGTTTGTTTTGGAATTCCAGTCGAGAACGAAATGAAAAAGCCTGTGCTAGATTTTTCTGAGCTTCTTGAACATATTCAGGGTTAATCTCAATCCCTAAGTATTTTCGCTCGAGTAGTTTAGCTACGATTGCAGTTGTCCCTACACCTAGAAATGGATCAAATACAAGGTTTCCGCGATTAGAAGATGTTAGAATTATTCGCTCCATGAATGGTAATGGTAATTGAGTAGGATGATGCGCATGTCTCTTCCCTCGATGTTTAACACGATAAAGATTGCTCCAAATATCAGAATATAAGGCGTCCTGTAATGAAGAGAAGTTTCGCTGACCGATGCATTTGGAACGGGAACAGTGAGTCCAATTGTGTTTGGATTTTAATTGATTGAATGTATATTCAAGAGATTTTGTGTAAAAAAGAAGTGAATAATGTGCGGGCATTATTTTTCCGCGGGGAGTGGAAAGAGCATCCCAGGCAATAGTGTTTTGACGGAACAAGAATTTATCAAGAAAAACAGCATGATGAAGTGCCCATTTGGGGAGGGTCAATAAATATAACGAGCCACGTGGTTTTAGTAATCGAATTATTTCTTTTAACCATTGTTCTGTCCATTTAAGGTAATTTTTTGGGGTATTTGAATCAATGTAGACACCATAATCTTTTTCTAGGTTATAAGGTGGATCAGCAAATGCTAGATCGACGAATTCCGAAGGGAGCGTTCTCATCTGTTCAATACAATCCCCATTAATTATCTTATTCTCGTAATTCATGAGGAATTTCTCCATCAAAAGGAGCAAGTAACAACGATGACTCGGTATTGCAGGATAGATCAATCAACCGTTTTAGGATCAGAGAAGGAAGATTCGAACCTGAATCATATTCTAGATGCCATATATCGGAGATAACCATACCATCAACATGTCGAAGGTGTTTCTTACCCCCATAATCCTTTAAAGGTTCCGAACAAAACGAACAATTGCGATATGGCTCTCTCACTCGATTTATTCGAAATTTTCTTTTTGACTTTACAAAATAGAGTATTCCATTCACCTCTGGTGTGAATTTTCTTATTTCTTGTTGACGAGGGGTCTTTGCTGCATAAACTATCCAATATTTGAAGAATAGACCCATTTCACTGAGTATCACACCAAAATATGGCAAATAGCGTGGAATCGAATGAATTAATATATTTCCCAGGGGTTTGAGGATTCGATGAGTTTCTTGTAGGTATTTTTTTACCTGAATTTTGATAGGTGAATTGTTAGTTTCTTTAAATGTCACTGCTTCTAGTTTCTCAGATGGATCAAACTTAGGTGCTAGAATCCATGTGTCAATACTATCAGTTTCAATTTGATTCAGCTTATCCATTTCTGAAGAGTGTAGCACATGGATTTCTTTGGTGATGATATTCTTAGCACTGTCGCTTTTTTGTTTGCGGATTAAGAACTTCTTTTTCACATCCTCAGGATCCTCGTGAATATCGTAGACTGACATTAATTCAGACAATTTGAAAAATCCCTTCTTCCGTAAAGGATCTTTCAACAGAGTTCCATGCTTATCATACTTTTTAAGCAATCCACGAGAGATTTGAAGACGGATATTTTCCTCTGCATGATTTGTGTAAATCACTGCATCTTTCAATGTTACCAAATGTTCATGCTTAGACATAAAGTTAAACCTAGGAATATATTGTAAACTAAGAATCAATCAAATGCGGGCGTATATGAATTTAATGATTTTAAGTTATTATCAGCAAAATTAGTTGGTTAATATCTACTAGGTTCCACCACAATCTAACCAATTGTGCAAAAAAAAGAAGGGGAGAGAGATTTTAAATTGTGAATCCATGAATTATTCGACAACCATCCATCCTATAG
>JAEOTY010000334.1 GCA_016839625.1 Candidatus Hodarchaeota archaeon | reverse complement strand
CTTCAACTAAAGCCCTTTTTGGTCAACCTGAAATAAAATTAGGGATCATTCCAGGTGCAGGTGGAACTCAACGTCTTCCTCGTCTTGTAGGCAAGACTGTGGCTAAAGAAATGATTTTTCTTGGGGAAAATGTCGGTCCTGAAAGAGCCTTGTCCATTGGACTTGTCAACAAAGTTGTCGATCCAGAAGAATTAGATTCAACTGCTCAAGAACTTGCTATGAAACTAGCTAAAGGGCCAAGTTTTGCTTTATCACAAGCAAAGGAGGCTATCGATCGCGGTACAGAGATGAGTTGGTTGGATGCTATCCAAATGGAATCAAATGTTTTTTCTCTCTGTTTTTCGCATGAAGACATGAACGAAGGTGTGTCGGCATTTCTCGAGAAACGAAAAGCCCAGTTCAAATGACATTTGAAATCTCATTTCACATCTCTTTTCTTCTTTTTCTTCGTTATTAACCCAATTACCAGAAGAAACGATATTATATCAAGAAATTCGATCACGGGGACATCTGCTGAGGTTGTTGTTGAGGTAGTGGAAGTGGTGATTATTGCAGATGTCGTGGAACAATATGGTTCAATATGGAAGAGAATGTTTGTAGGTGTGATGTATTGATCTATGCGTACACCATCGAATGAAGTAACTGTTATCGATGCTTTGACACGAAATTGGGAAGGGAAAATACTGGAAGAGAAGATCTCGGAGAAAAGGAAGGAAATATTACTATAAATAATTCCTGTTGATCTCGGAACTAAAAATCTCTTTTTTTCAAGAGAGTTAAAGCTACCGTCCCACTCTACTTCTAATGAGACTTCTAATGTGTAAACAAGGATATTTTTTACATTTATGGCAATATTTACTTCCAACTTATCAACCATACCAGTAATGTCACTATAACCTTGATTGATCTTAAAATATCCTATAGATAACGGTTGAGTGAGATAGAATTCTCTTAGATCATATATTTGCTTTAACACGGTTGGTTGAGACGAAACAACGAACATTCCTTCCTCATCAGTTGAGTAAAAAGGAACAATGAAGATTTCTATTTTTGGTACTATATCTAATTCTTCAGCTTTTTGAAAAACAGCCAAAAAATAATAATATGGAATATCCAACGAGATATTATGAGAACCAACTGTTAGGTGCTCTTGTGATATAGAAACATTACCCAAAAATGCTTCATAATGATCATTCAATTGACCATATATTCCTGCTGAAAACGTGAAATCACTTTCTTTGACCACTTTGATAGATATTTGTGCTGTTACAACATCAAAGTTCCCATCTAGATCTTTATCCAAAGCACTTTCAGAGATTATTTCTACACTTTGCACTGGTAATTCATAATTAAATTCGTTTATGTCAAGTAAAAAGCGGGGGATTGTTAACTCTGATTTACTTAATGTATTAACATTGACAATCGAAATATTGCCATATACAATCTTGTCGAAACCATTTCTGACAATAGTTTTCGCAGAGAAGAAAAACGAAATACTGTGATTTCCTATTTCAGTTGCACTATACATCGTAGTATTCCCGATATTCTGATGGGAGTAGTCGTTTTCCGAAAAAAGATCTATTTCTAATTTGTATGTTCCTAACTTGTTTATTCTAATGGTTGTGTTGACTAGAAAACCCTCCAATAGACTATTTGAGCTATTGTAATTCATTTTGATCTCTGGTGACGAAACAAATAAGGCATCAACATAAACAGCATAATCTTCGTAGTGAATACTTGGTAATATCCCTGCATGATGTTTAAAATCAACCAATGATAAATTAGTCTCTTGATAGCGATGCTTAAGACCATCTTGGCTCTCTGGAGAGTATATACTTACCGAATATACCTCAAGACTACCAATATATCTTGAATGATACAGATCTTCTGCTTCAATTTTAAAAGAAACGTTAAATTCTCCAGCACTGATTTGCTTACTATAGTTTATCACTTTAGAGAAGGTACCCTGAAAAGATACATAATCACGAAAATCGGCCTCAAATAACACCTCAGCTTGCTGCGTAGCCGTTACTTCCCAAATAACTTCTATACCCGCATTATCTGAAGTTTCATACTTATTCCCACCGAAAAATGTTGAAAACCACGCAACTGGAGGTTCAAAAGTCGAAGATAAGTACGACTGAGTAACATAAGGTAAGTATTTGGTCAGATCATAATCTTCGAACTCAATCGTAAGACCTAGGTTAGGGAAAAAATATGGTCCAATGAGATTCTTTGATTCTAATATTCTTGCATCAAAGTCTATCCTTAGATTGCTTATTCCTTGGTTAATTGTTACGTTCTTTTCGGTAGAACTGACAATGATCATCGTTTCATTGGGATAACTGAAAGGATGGCCTGTAAAAAGAACGGCATCGGTCTTTATCTTGGATTTAATACTATATGTGAACCGAATTGTATCATATTTTCTATTGCTATCAGAATCTACAGGTTGGTCAATTATCGTATAATCAATAATAGGTTCAAAATTTGTTAGTGTTTCCTTGGTTATTCTACTGAAGACTGGGATTGAATACCTAAACCACGACCCAACTATCCCAAATAAGATAAGGTCAAATTTCTTTTCAAATTTTTGAGCCATAAACTCAATTGATACTGATGTTGAGCCTGGTTGGGAGACAACAAAAGTTGAAGTATTGAAGGCAAGAATTTCGTTTTGATTCTCATTAAAGATTGGAATGCCAACTTCATATACCCCCGTTGTTGAGAACTCAAACTTAAGTTCAATTTTGATATTTTCAGGAACGCCATCTCCATCAATATCCCCCTCACCAATATTATAGGAGGTTAGGCGGTTATCTAGTGGGTCAAATGATGTATGATTGTAACTAGGTGACTGAAAAATCTCTGAATCGTAATATAATAACAATGAAAAATCATTCTTTCCGAATGCTAATTCGTTTATAATGTAAGAGCCATTATATCCAGTTGATTCTAATATATCACCTGGAATAGCAATTGTCAAATTTTGAACTCCTTCGGTAAGAGTTAAATTAAGCCAGTCCCACATGAATACGTACAATCCAAGACGGAAGGTAGAACGAGCCTGAGCAATTGAGTACCAGAAATCGTATTTTCCAGCGATTGAGACGTTGGCCTCAATTGAGAATTTTAATTCGTCAAACAATCCGTCAGAATCGATATCATTAGTACTACTCCCCATTTTTCCAGTCAAATATGCGGGTTGGGTTAATAAGTATTCTTCCTCATCTGTTTCTCCAACAAGAAGTGTATATTTTCCGGGGGTCTGATCCTCTATTCTTACAAAATAGTCACCAGTACTCGTAGCAACAAACATAATTTTTTCAGGAGGAGGACCTACGTTGAAACTCACGTTAAATATAGTTCCATTCTCATCTGTGATGAAGATGTCTGACGTTCCAGTGAGGTTAGTTAATTCTATTGAATATGCTTGATCCTTTATAACTGGAAACGAATAAATGTCACGATCCCAGTCAAGAACCTCTCCAGTAATTGGGATACCAATAGTAATGGGAATTGCTCCAGCAAAAGTATCACCTGCATCTGTTCCACTCTCAGCATCATTGGCAATCTTATCAGGTTGAAGGAAAAGTTCAACCTCGTAATAAGTAGTCGAACCATTTTTTACTGTGATGATTCCACTAGAAGTGTTTTCAGGCATGCCAACTTGTATTCTTGCTCTAACCCAACCCTGATGATTTGGATCTAATATCGATACATTTACGTGAGGTTCAAGTTGAGGTGATAAGGAAATAGAAAGAGAACTCAATGATTGATTTAGGAACACATCAAATTGATATTCAAAAATCTCCCCAGGACTAAGAACCAAGGGAGAAGAATCAGAAAAAGAAGGATAGGCGAACACTGATGGTGATTGAAGGTAAGCAAGCGCTGCAGTAGCATTCACTAACCCTGCTCCTTGACTAAATACATGTCTACCCATATCAGATGCTGTACTCAAAATTGCACTCCTAATTTCGTCTGGATTAGCTCCAGGTTTACCTGACAGGAGAAGTGCTGCAACACCCGCAACTACGGGGGCAGACATTGAGGTTCCACTAGCAATAGCATATTGGTCTCCGAGATCTAACGAAAGGATCCCTCTCCCTGGTGCAACTATATCAGGGTCTACGACACCATTTGGGGAAGGACCCCTACTTGAAAAGAACGCTACATCATTATATACATTTGAAGCACCCACAGTAATTGCTCGTGATTCTGAACCAGGACTTGAAATACTACTTGGTCTTGGGCCACTGTTCCCAGCAGAAGTAATTATGAGAGTACCATTTTCCCAAGCTGCGTTTATTGCTTCCTCAAAAAGAGGGGAAATACTTCCTGGTAACCCACCAAGGGACATTGAAATAATATCAGCTCCATTTAAAACCGCCCAATCTATTCCTTTGACAATCCAGCTAGTATACCCTCCGACTGTCTTATCTAGTACTTTTCCGTTCATTAGAAAAGCCCCAGGTGCAACACCTTTTAGAAAGCCATTCCCCGCAGCAATGCCTGCTACATGAGTACCATGAAAATAATCATCCATGGGACTTGTATCATTTAATCCATCTTCGTTAAAATCAATAAAAGAGGCCTCTAGGATGACTTTCGGATCATTTGTAGAATCATCGTTATCAATATCATCTAAATCAGGATGATTCTTGTCAATTCCTGTATCAAGAATTGCAATAGTGACACCTGTTCCATTTACACCAAGATTTTGTAAATGACGAGCGCCTACTATTTCCTCAACAGGGTAAGTAAAAATTCCCTCCTCTTGTGTTGTTGATGATATCCAATCTTCCTCAATGAACGGGATATTCTCATCTAAATATACTCCAGTTAAACCAGGAATTGATTCAATGTCATTAATACGTTGGAGTGTTGTATCAATTATAGTGATTGGCAAAACCTGCATTTTTTCTGGTTTGAAACTGGAAATGGAAGCTAAAGACATCTCTTCAAGTGAATTAAAAGATAAGATTAGCCTAACTGGCACACTACCCCATAGAGCTTTAGGTGTTGTATGTCTAAGTTCTACTAAAGATCTAGAAACAGGGATACGCTTTCCAGTAGAAGTACCGAGGAATCTATCAAATGTTTTCCCTCCATCATATTCTGTATCATAACGCCAGGCGCCATCTTCATGAATATAGTCAGTTGTTCTAGATACCTGCTTCTTAAAAGCTTTCTCTTGATCTATTGTTAATCCAGAGGGAGGTAATGTTTGTTTTTGGCAGATAACGATTTTTACAGCGATATGAGACAAAATAATACATAAACACAAAAAAGAAAATGCCCTAATGTATTTATTGTAATTTATCAGAAGAATGACCTTCCTCGTTAATCCTAGATACTTAAATGCTATTCCTAAACAATCATTAAAAAAGTTTGGAAAAAACCACCTTATTGATTAAATATTTGGAATTTATAGACAGGAATGTCACATATTCAATCACAACAAAATTGATCAGTGATTATTATGACAAAAAAAAGAGTAATTCAAGTTTTAGGCATTTTGTGTCTAATTTACGTCATTATCTTGAGTTCTAGAGGGGTAGGATATGATTTTACTATCGAATCTTATTGGGAGAAGGGGGGAAAAATTGTTTTTGAAGAATATGTCAGTGCTGATTATCCTGGAACCACTTATGATTATGATTATACAAATGATGGAGTCTACTCTTACAACGGGAGTTCACCATCGGGAGATTTAATTTATAACTATACTATTAAGTCTCCTGCTCAAGAATTTTTACTTTCGGAAGGTAACTCGCCAATAGGCTTAAGATTCCTTATTTACGTTGATTACGAGTTGGAAAAAGGAGATGCCGTTATCTACGATTTTAATGTCTCTAATGGTTCGGTTGACTTTCTTGTTCTCAATGAAAACCAGTTCACATCGTGGTTTGGAGGGAATACCTCAGGACAAGCTCAAAGCATTGAATTCCTACATACGGAAATTCCTGTAAATGGAACAATTAACATAACTACAGCGGACAATTATTACTTCGTTTGGTGGAATAACCCAGACTACAATTCTGGAAATGTAATTCTCCAGTATCAGTTAAATGCAAAAATAGCAGAGAGATCTTCAATAGGAGCCGTTGTAGTCAATCCTTCAACCCTTGAGGAAATAGAAGGGGAAAAATTTACTACACTAGGTATGGATACCTCAGATTGGAAAATTGATGATAAAGTGCTTTTTGAAATCGATGAAAGGGAAGTGTACCTCACAATTATTCGTGATGAGGAAGTAATTATAACTTATAACAATGAGACCACGGAGATTCCTTGTTGGGTACTGGAGATTACAGACTATGAAAGAACTGAAATTGAGGATGATACGTATACGATAAAAGCTGATTATTACATCTGGAAAAGTAAGTATTCAGGTATTACGCTAAAAACTACCTCAGATAGAGAATATTATAACAGTGATTCAACTTTATTTTTCTCTTCATATAGAAAATACACCGTAATTTCCGCCAACGATGTACTTCTCATGCCTAAACAATCCTCCACACCTTTATCATTCATAGCAGCAGTTATGAGTCTATTTGTTATCAAAAGATATCGGAGAAATCGTAAATAGTAAGAGTACACTAATCTTGTTTCAAGAGTAACTCATAGAAGAGATTTGACCAGGCCACCGTCTATCTGAAGTGCGACTCCCGTCACATGGCTAGCTCGCTCTGAAGCGAGAAACACAACAACATTTGCAAATTCTTCTGGTTTAGCCAGACGTCCCAGAGCGTTTTTCTTTTCCCACTCTTGTATTATCTCTTCGGTTTTCAATCCTTGTTTAATCGATAGACTCTCTGCAAGTTCTTCAACACGTTTCGTTTGTGTATACCCAGGACAAACAATATTCACCAAGATGTTATCTTTTCCAAACTCATTACTTAGACTTTTTGCTAAACCAGCAACCCCAGCACGAGAGACATTAGAAAGAATGAGACCTTGAATTGGTTGTTTTACACTAACACTAGTTATCATAATTATCCGGCCGTACTGCTGCTTTATCATATGTGGAATAATTTCCTTACAAAGGTAAATTGTGCTCATGAGATTCAAATCAATTGCTTTTTTCCAATCCAAGACAGTAAAATCTAAAAACTCACCAGACGGAGGACCTCCACAATTGGTTACTAAAATGTCAATTCTACCAAAAAAATCAATGCTCTTCTTCACTAACTCTTGTACTTGCGAATATTGTGTGAGATCTGTTGGAATAGCAATAACTTTCCTACCCATCCTTTGAATCTCTTCCTTTACGATTTCTAGCTTTTCCGAGTCTCTTGAGCATATAATGATATTTGCTCCTTCTTTCGCTAGATTTATAGCAACAGCTTTTCCTAAGCCCGTGCTAGAAGCACTAACTAAGGCAATTTTTCGATTAACATCCAATTCCATAATCAATCCTCAGTTTAACGAAATTTAATACTAGAATAGATAAAATTTTCGAAATTTGGGTGTATATAAAGGATCTCAGAGAGTGAATAGTGAAAGTGATAAGAGATGAGAAAAATGAAGAAAAAATCCGAACTGCAATCGATTCATGATTATTTAGGTTTAGGGCATCGGGGATGGTATGTGGAATTTGAGATTGGTGATTTCAGGACCTCACTCACCAGTCTTCTTGAGATCCCACAGGAAATATATAAAAAACAAGCTAAAGACTTTTTCTGGTCATTTATACAATTATTTCTTCAAAAATGTGAAATAAGTTTCATTCTCCGACAACCCTGTCCAGCTGACTCCAGATCTGATCGAGTTGACCTAGCTCTCCTCGGTTATTGGGAAAATAAGCGATTTGCTATTCCATTATGGATTATAAACGATTTGTTTTTAGGTTTTGAAATTGTTCCAGCAGAAAATTTCACTATTCTTGACTCAGAGCCAATAATATGGTCTCAATTGGTCTCTATGAGGGAAAGAGTAGTTAATTCCTTATATAATGACAACTCAAGTTACATTTTTTTGAATGATGGTATATTTCAAGGGCAAAAAATCTATTTTAAACTTGAGGGAGGACAAATTGTTGTTTCAAAGTATTATAACGAGCTTAAATTCTTTGAACGTATTGCTCAGACTGATATTCCAGAAATCGATGAAGGTAAGGATAAATAACGAGTTTTACTCTCTTTATTGTATTACTTAAATTTTTTATCTAAAGAATAAAGGTTATTTAATCCGTTTTAAGAGTCAGAGCATTAGATATTCGAGCATTCTCTTTAATTCGGACTCCTTCATCATAAACAACCAACAATCCTCGAATTGTAGGAGAATCTCCAGAATGTTCACAAATAAAAGGCGTATGAAAACATCCAGTTAGAAGAAGACGTTGGTGAGGATAGACTAAGGCTAAATAGGAATCCTTACCTAGAGACTCATTGTATTCAACTATATAGTGTCCTCTTGATAGAGTCCACCAACCATATTTTGGATCATCCTCGATCTTTGGTTTGAGCGATTCTAGCTCCACAGGCTGATATTCACTGCCTCCAAAGTCTAGGGCCCCTTGACTTTGATTTTTGATTGCAAAGAGCTTTTTAACGGTTAGATCGAGAGTAACTCTTCCCAATTGTTTCGGAGGATAGATGATATTTTCCCAATTTTCTTCTAACTCATTTGACTCAAGAAGACGCACCAAGTTCACCCATTGAAAAGTGATTGTTTTATAACCATAAAAGATTTGCTTTCAATTCTGAAAAAAATCTTTATTATATTAGCGCCTATTTATCCGTATTGTATTCTTTTGAGAGAAAATAGAAAATTATAGCATTTTGCTCTCAAATTACGCGGATGATCTCAATGTCTCTTAATTTGGAACCTTTCTTTAACCCTAAGGCTGTAGCACTAGTGGGGGCAAGTGATCAACTGTCCTCATGGGGTTTCATCGTAGCTGCCAACATTGTTCAGAATAATTATCAGGGAAAATTCTTCCCAGTAAATCTACGGAAAGAAGAAATCCTAGGATATAAAGCATATCCTTCTATACTTGATATTCCTGAAGATGTGACACTTGACCTTATAATAATTATAATTAGAGCAGAATTTGTCATGTCAATTCTTGAACAAGCAGCTCAACGAAATGTCCATCACGTTGTAGTTATATCCGCTGGTTTTAGGGAATCTGGAGAAGAGGGGCGTAAACTAGAAGACAAAGTAGTCGCCTATGTTCGTGAAAATGACATCAGACTAATTGGTCCTAATGGTATGGGAATTGTTTCGACGCGTGTGGGATTAACTGCTGTAATGTGGCCCGTCGTGGGTCTGAAACAGGGTGGTATGACCTTCATTTCTCAATCAGGAAATATCGGCACAATTGGTATTTCAGTTGCCTCCCACCGAGGTATAGGACTTAATGCATATGTATCCGCTGGAAATATGGCCGATTTAAACATGAGTGATTATCTAGAATATTTTGGAAAACATGATGAAAGATCTAAAGTTCTTGGTCTTTATGTTGAAGGGATCCAAGACGCTCGTCGTTTTGTAAAATTGGTAAAAAAAATATCCAAAAAAAAGCCAATAATCATTCTTAAAGCAGGAGGGTCAAAAGCAGGCCGTCAAGCAGCGCTTTCTCACACAGGGGCTATAGCAGGGGATGATCTCGTTTTTAGTAACATTCTCGCAAAATCTGGAGCGATAATAGTTAGATCACTAGAGGAGATGTTTGACTTGGTCTTAGCTTTTATACAATGGTCAGAATGTGAATTTCCCAGAGGTAAAGTTGTTATTCTAACACGAGGTGGGGGATGGGGAGTAATGGCTGCCGATGCATGTTCTAAATATGGAGTTAACTTATTACCCCTAAATAAAGACGCGTATGATAGCATTGATAAGCTTTTGCCGCCATATTGGTCTAAAGGAAACCCGATTGATACAGTTGCAGAACTTAATTTGAGCATTTTATTAGATATTATTAAAATAATTTTCCAAAAAATGCCAGCAGTTGAAGCTATTTTCCTACTAGGAGTTGGAGGGATATCCTATCTTGCCAATTTGTACAAGGAATCCCCTCTAATCATTGAAGAACATAAACCTCAGCTTGATTTTATCTCCGAGATGGAGGTTAACCTCTTCAAGGACATTCTTAAGCTTTCTAAGAGTTATAACAAGCCCATTCTAATAACAACCTTATTGACAGCTTATAATTCACCTTCAATAGAGTATCTCGAATCACAAAATTATCCGATCTTCCCCAGTCCTGAAAGAATGGTTCTAGCATTCCGTTACATGGTTAATTATTATCAATGGCGACAGCGATTGTGAATTTCTAACAAATTTGATAGAATTTTGAAGTCATGGCTTGAGAAATCAATAATAAAGTTCCAATATCGTTTATTCCTAGACATAACAATAAAAGTCCAAGCCTCAATTGATCTTCAAAGGTATGTTGGCCAAGGCTATCATACATAGAAATACCTACAAGTAATCCCCAATGGATGTTTTCATCTTGTTCTGAGGTCAGTATATCATAAACCTCTTGAAATTCTTCTTTTGAGGCTTTAAGACAAGCATAAGAAAGACCTGCAAACCGCTTTATTCGTTGATCATGTGATTGGAAGAAACGCTTGAAATCATTTGCACGGTCATACTCTTTATTCATGAGAACGAATGTAAAAATCCTTAATAGCACAAGAAACTGATCGAAATAGCCTGAACCTTGGTACTGAAATCCTTCTTCAACAAATGATACCAAATCACTCTTATTCTCTTCGGATTCGATAAAGAAACTGGCAGTAACCCCTGCTGCTTTAATATCTAAAGAGTTACAGTGTGACAATCCCCGTAAAATATCAACTAGTTTTTTATTCTCTTTTAGAATAGTAAGAATCTGATTATAGTCAGTATCTAGTTCTTCGAGCTCTGTTAATCTAGTGAGAAAATTCTTCTGTTCTTTGATTTCATGAAGAAGAGAAAAATATGTCAGAATTAACGCTAAATCCGTTCCGAATCTTGAATGAAATTCTAGCTTCTTTTTCATCATTTTTTTTAGTATCTCAACTCGCTTCGTTGGTGGATTAATCAAAGGAAGGAGAAAAGCAGTACATATGACTACAAACCGTCTACTCTCTTTATTTAATAATTTGGGAACAATAATCTCATAAATGAAATCAAATCCTTCCTCCACTCTCCCAGTGTAAATGGATGTTAGTGTAAGCCCTATTAAATATAAATCTGGATTAATCATTTTTATGGGATCATAGGCTTCTAAAATCGTGGTGAAACTATCCTTCTGTGTCTCCGAAAACTTTGCAAGAAGACCCAAGGCGAGAGCATACCCTTGCTTTACAATGAAGTCTTGATTAGTAATGTTTTTTAGAAAATTCTTATGTCTTTTCTTTAACAAATCATTTTTACCAGAGAAAAGGGCATTAGCAGCTAAAGCAATTGTTGCAGTCATCCTTGCAGTTGTAAGAGGATCATTCAGAGATTTTTCTAAGGTTTTTTTCTGATCTTTCCCCCCTTTTTTATCATTAAGTGTTGAGAATCCAAGACCTGAAATCGCTGCCCGTTTTATGATCAAGTTTTGGCTTTTTCTAGCCGTTCTTAGATACTTTAACTTAAATTTCCTTTCTAGTTGAGGATTAAAACCAATAGCTAATGCTAATGCTTCTTGTTTTGTGGTTGACGTACTCTTTAGGAGTTCCTGAATAAAAATAGAAAATTCCATTTCACTATCCAACTTATTAGAACTCATTTATCCGATTATATTCAGGTAAATCTACCATTTTACTTAAATAGTTTACTTTTTCGGAGTCATCTGAAATTAAATGACAAAAACTTCTTTTAACAGCAGAGTTCAGCGTGCTAATTCTTTCTCATCGTTCATACTTTTTATACATATTATTTTAATCACAATCGAAAATGATACAGAATATATTTGAATCCGAGAAGAGATCTCCATTTCATCTATCCAATTTCATGAAACTTGAATATGGAATAGAGAAACCTCCTTTTCAAGATCATAAATCATATTATATCACTATTGTCTATTGAGAAGAAGTTGGTTAATCCTATGGGCACATATCTTCCCTGTCTTCGAGAGTTCGAGAAAAATCTCCTAAAAGAATTCTCAACAACAATTGAAAAACGGACAAATCCAATAATAGCAATAGGAGGATTCTCAGGAACAGGGAAAGATACTGTAGCAAGATTTGTACAGGAATATTTCGAATTAAAAAGTCAAATTTCCCTGAAAATCATCGGTGCAGGTGATTTTGTACGAAAAATCGCCATTGAATCAGGATGGGAAGAAAAGAATTTGGATGAATTCATGAAACACGTTCAAACAACTAAAGATAGGGAGTTTGCAGTTAAAGTTGATATTGAAATTGAAAAAAACGCACTTAAAACTGCTCTACTAGAAGGGGGAATTTTTATAGGAAGAATGGCCCCTTTTGCTATTGGATCCAATGGAATCACCATATGGTTAGAAGTAGCAGCACGTGTAATAGCCCATCGAATCTCTCGCGATCCTAATAGATCTGAATTCGGAATGAATGAAGAAGAATTGATTAATAGAATCCAATCACGAGATAAAACTGATGGAGAACGTTTGGAACAGATTTACGGAGTATCTTTCCGAGATAAAAAGTACTTTGATTTGACTCTTAGAAACGAAGGTTACTCCTTAGATGCACTAGAAACTGAAATTGAGAAACTGCTTGACGCTAAATTTCACCCCGAACATGGAGATAAAGATGATGCAACTTGAAGATCTAGATAAATCAGAATTGATCAGGATAATCAGGATGTATGCCAAGAATTGGCTAGCTCACGATGGATGTTGGTTTCTAGCTGCTGAGAAAAGACATGGCCTTGAAGAAGCAATCCAAATTGACAAAGAAGGATGGAAACGCTTCACTGTAGTTGAAGCCAATCGAATTATGAAGGAATTTAATATCGCAAAAAATTCAGGTTTAGAGGGCTTGGAACAAGCACTTCAATTACGGTTATATGCATCAATAAATATCCAGGAGATTAAAAGACTCTCCTTCAATAAATTAATACTAATAATGAAGACTTGCCGCGTCCAGTCAGCACGAGAGAGAAAGAATCTCCCACTATTTCCTTGTAAAGAAGTGGGAATTGAAGAATATAGTGGTTTTGCTGAAACAATCGACCCCAGAATTAAAACGAAAGTAATAGCTTGTCCTCCAGATTCGATGGAACGCGATTTCCATTGCGGATGGGAATTCACGATTCCAGATATTAACGAATAAATTTAAGAAATTAAAATCACTAGAAAATTCTTCTTAAATCGTTAGAGTGTTTTCTTGAAAGTATTTACCTTTAAATGTGAAGATATAATTAGAAAGACGATTTCGATGCTTATGGAATCGAAATCAAGATCGATTCGCTCTTGGTATGTTATTCAGACCATACCCAGTTACACTTAGTGCATTTGTAATACGTGGTTGTTTCCCATTCCTCTTTTCGACGATCCTCAGCTTCCCAATAACGTGCCTCGTAATGATTGCAGCGAGGACAGGCTACTTTAATACTCGGTCGGATGTCAAATTCTTCTTCGACAACTGTTAATTTGTCTTTTTCTGAATGTTGAATTTTGCTTGAAATTTGGTAAGATGATTCGTTGAATCTTTCCTTCGATTCAGTTTTGCAGATTTTACAGATTAAAGTGACAGAACCGTCTTTGTTTCGACGAGGAGTTAAGAGAGCACCACATTTATCGCAAAAATTGACCATTTTCCTCACATTTATCCAGAATATTCTGTTAATAACAGTCTTTCAATTATTTCTAACAATGCAAGAGAGTTTTACTTTTATCTTCTAAGTGTTATCATCCCTCCTTTTAAAGCTTTTAATTCATATATTCAAAGAGATGTCGAGATAGTTATTCTTTTTTAAAGGACTTTCTTAAGAAACTACTTCTTCAAGCGTGAAAATACATTTGGTTCCAGTACTTGTAGCGCAAAGTGGATCTTCAGTCATCTGAAATTTCTTATTTAAAACTTCAGAAGCAAAACCACTCCAAATGTATCCTAAAAAGCGACAAAAACTAATGTTCTTGCCTCGTATTTCAGTCCCACAAATGTCTACACTCCCATAGAATAATAGCTCATCAATTTCATCTGTAGGAAGAAGACCAATTCCTTTGAGAAGTTGATGGTTTTTTAGTAGAGGAAATGTTTGTCTTATTCCTCTGACCATTAGACAACCAATCTGATTAGCAATAGTTTCTAACCTTTCGTCTTCTAGAAACTTTAGATATAGAATTTCAATCAATTTTAGAGGATAATCCTCAATATCTTTTCGCTCTAACAGACTAGGTTCGAATTCCTCAACAACTTTCTGTGTCCCTTCAATTAAAAACCGGGTTGCTTCTTGAATGTTAATCCCTCTACCCAGAATTGGCTCAAGTAACGACCCAGCGGAAAGTAAAACCTCTGCTTTTTCTTGAGTTGGTTGAATTGTTTCAGCAAAAACGTCCTCAGCTGCTCGAAACTGGATTTCATAAGCAAACCGAGGTGGAAGAAGCTCATTTTCTAGAAAAGCAACTTCAACATTGGACTTGATGAATGAATATCCGAGTCCTTTAACTATAGCTAATAAAAGAAGTTTGATTAACTCTGAATCTTTATGGGTCGTGGCTTTCCAAATTCGACCCTTTCCTAAAAGAACTTTTCCCAATCGAACATCTTCGGCCCATTCCACTTCACAGGGAGAGAAACCCAATGAACCCAGAAAGAGCTTTGTTTGAGTTAACGTATTATCAGAGGATGTTAAGTTGAAATTTGACTTCACTAAGTCGGTAATCATAGTTTCTATTAATTTCTTGGTCTGCGCGGAGTCAGACCGATCCAATAATTCAGTAGCTAATTTCATTACCGTCATAGTCAGGAATCGTTTTATGCGCACTCCTGCAATCGCTTCTGAATGGGTTGAACGTGGTTCTGACATCATTATGTCCTCTTTCTTGTATCACAAGAAGTTTAGTGGAGGTAACCGTCTTTGAAAAGAACAACAGAAAATTTTTTCAGTAGTTGATCCTTTTGTTCGCTTGTTTCTCTTGATGGTTTCTTATGACTCGAATATACAGATAGCAGCCACGTATATATAATTATTCTTTTTTACTTATGTTTCTAAACAAACTCCATAAAGCAAATCATTCTTTGATCTAATATTCTTAACATACTACCCTGCTGATATAACAAGAATTAAATTATAGAAAACATAAGATCTTATCAATTGACAAACATATTACATTACGGTTTCATCATAGAAAGACATTTGACTTGATTAGATACAAGGGTATTATTGAATTAGAACCATGCATACTCTTTAAGATAAGGTAACAACCATGAATCGTTTTGTTCGATTCTTTAAGCGCTTATTCGTTCCAGAACTTACTCACGATGCCTCACGAGAAGCAAAGAAGAGAATCGAAATTGCAAGAGGTATTTCCGAGGATCAAATCTATGTTCAAACAGTTAGAAACGCATTAAATGTTGCTGAAGCAACTCTTTCAGATAAATTAACATTTGCATTCAGTTCCCTTCCAGAAGCAAACACGAATTTTACTAGTGCAAAGAGTATGTTTTTTGACATCCTTGACTTTTTAAGTTCAGAAAATGAAATAACTTCTGAGGAAGTGGGTCTTTACAAAGCTCAGCTGAGAAATGTCGGTTCTCTTAAGGACTTAATGATGATAGCTGCATGAACTTTGACTCATGAAAATTATTTCTCCCCATTCCCACGAGGATGGCTTTCTACAAGAAGTCTGGCCAAATCTTCAAAGGTTTCTTGGATGTGGTCACCTGTTTTTGCGCTTGTTTCGAAAAAACTTTCCATGTTAAGCTGATCTTTTACCTCCTGTCCTTCTTCCTTGGTTGTTTGACGTTCCTCAACTAAATCATTCTTATTACCTACCAAGTACAATCTTGATTCAGGTGAACTTTGTTTCAATCGTTCTATCCACAACGGAATTTTCTCGAGTGTCGCCTTTCTTGTTAGATCATAGACCAAGATAGCTCCAGAAACTCCGTGGAAAAAGACGCGACCAACCTCTGAGGAACGTGCATGTCCCCCGATATCCCAAATTTGAAGACCACATTTGTATTCTTTTCCCTGAAAAAGAAGATTCACAGACTTGACTAAAAAATTGGCGCCAATTGTTGCAATATAGTCTCCAGGAAAGCGATCTTCAACATATCTCAAGACCATTGAGGATTTTCCAACGCGGTATTCACCAAGAAGCAGAATCTTCGCAAGAAAGTTATATTTCATTTGTGACATATCAAATCAACGGTTGGTACTAATACTCTGGCATAGAAACTAAGCCTGACTATTTTCGAATCACTTACTCCACTTTAAAAGGAATTAATAAAACTTTCCGACTTCTGGATACCTACCACTCTATGTATCACACAGACGTACTCTTTCTTTCCAAATACTGTTTCTTATCGCTTTCTATTTGTACTCAAGGTTAGATTTATAATAAAAATTCTTTTATTCTGAAAATACAAATAATATTCCTTTCAAATCCCGAGTGATAAGAATGCGTCAATTCATTAGATCATTTGGCGAAGTACGAAAACTTATTCGAAGAGGTTCTTCTTCTCTCGATGTCGTCAGGGTTTGTCCAATCTGTTTAGCGGCGAATTTGGAAGAAATCAGAAATCCTTTCTTAGGGATTTTATCCCCACCAACCTATAAATGTCAGCTGTGTAGATATCAAGGACCAATTTTTGCAGAAATTGAACGAAGTGAATATGAAAAATTAGATTTAATGAATGAAATAAATTTCTCTTCAATAGGGTGATTTGATGTCTGAAAGCTTATTGATTTTAAAAGAGTTGATACGATTAAACTCAGAAAACCCACCAGGCAACACACGGAGCAGCATTGAATGGATAGAACAGTGGGCTAAGAGAAATGGAATTGCATCGAAAACTCAGTGGTACGAGAAAAATCAAGGAAATATCATTCTGACTGTAGGAAATGCAGTAAAAACGATAGTGATGTGTGGACATCTTGATACTGTTCCTGTTGGTAACTTGAACAATTGGAGGTATGATCCTTTTGGTGCCGAAGAGAAAGAGGGGTATATTTATGGGCGTGGCTCTGCTGATATGAAAGCTGGGGTCGCAGCTTGCTTGGGGGCCCTCAAATCACTGATTACTTCTGCTAACCCAGATAAGCTTGATTTTCAGATAGTATTTCTTGGAACATCTGATGAGGAGGTTGGTCTTGGTGGAGCTAAAGAGGCAATGAAGCTAGGAATTATGGACAAGGCAAAATTTCTTATTGTGACTGAACCTACGTCATTAAAGGTTGGAATTGCAGAGAAAGGAGTACTCTGGTTTACAATTCGCTCGTATGGGAAAGCTGCACATGGTTCAACCCCAGAAAAAGGAATAAATGCGATTGAAGCGCTTAGTAAGCTTTTTCCAATACTGAAAGACGCAGTTCCCCAAATAATCCATCCAATATTAGGACAAAGCACTTTGAATATTGGTACGTTCAAAGGTGGTAAAAGTGCAAATGTTGTCCCTGAAACTGCTGAAGTTCAATGTGATTTTCGACTAGTACCCCCAATAAGTCCTATGAGCTTCGCTCAAGAAATGAGTTCAAAAATTGATGATGTGGGTAAAAAAAGTCCAGCACGATTTGAGACAGAAGTTACACAAATAATGGCGCCTATATCAAATTCGGAAAAAAATGAAATGATCCAACTTTTCATGAGGGAAAGCAACAATCATACACCAATCGGCTTAAATTATGGAACAGATGCAGCTATCATCATTACACAAGCTCCTCACTCCGTTCCATTCGTAATTTATGGTCCTGGAGATCCACAGGCAATCCATATCGCGAATGAAAGAGTTTCGATAGCAGAGGTTCTAAAAGCAGAAAAAATCCTATCGAACTTCTTGAGTAATGTTAAAGACTCCTAATAAACTCCTCTTGCTCTTTAGTTTCTATCGCGAGGGGATTTACAGCCCTTACTCGTCTGATAGCATCATCTGGGTTTATATGGTCGAATACTGTCAATAATGCGGCTAAAATGGTACCTGTGCGTCCATGCCCAGCAGTACAGTGAATTAATACGGGTAAATCAGGATTTTCCTTTTGGGATTCACTATAAAATTCCAGCAACATCTCCAAATCAGTCTCAGTAGGAACTGAAAAATCTTTAATCGGAAGATGTAAGAACGGTACTGCTAAAAGAGCAGCTAGATCTTCTGAGGTCGAAGTGTCCTGAAGACAAACCATTCCTCCCCATTCAATAGTCTTAAGAAAAGGAAAGTCTTCTAAAAGGGGTTCACTAGATCCAGCCAATCTTTTTTTGTCAATCCAGTAGAGGAACAACTTCTAGCCTCATCTTTCTTTTATAAAAAGTCATTTTTACAAGTTTAAAATAATATTATGATAGATCAAAACTGTTAGAAACTTTTTTTTTCATGAATATTGTCCCCTAGGAATAACTGAATGTTATCCTACAGGATTGGTACAAGAACAAATATTATGCTGCTATAAAAATTTGTTGATGATTTGGAAAATAAGCAAGTTGTGGAAAAAATCAAAGAATAAAAGTGAGATTTCGGAAATATTAGAAAAACCTGCATGTAAAGAAAAAAGTATTAAACAAGCTTGAAACAATTGATTATAGTCATTCAAGCATTAGCTGGAACAGAAGTGAAAACGAAGGATTTCGACTTCTTGCTTCGCAAAGAAGTTCTGATTTTATGTTGTTTTTTGTTAGCCTTGACTTTCTCTCAAATTGCGCTAGATAACGTTGCGATAGGACGAATCAGTAGAATTAACCCCTTTTTAGAATTGAGAAATCCTTTGTTGGAAAGTTTGGGAGTATTTCTACCACCGTTCATCGCCATTTTTCTCCTTTTTTATCGTCGAGGCCTCGATGTTTCATGGCTTCCGCCGACTAAGTGGTTAATTGTTTTTTCATTGTTGTTTGTTATCATTCTAGTATTACCACTTCCCAAACCGCTGGAGGAGATCGTTGAACCCGTCGAACCTGAGACAACAGCTACTACTCCCCCTAATTCTGGTACAACCTATCCATCAAATTCAAATCCCTTGGAAACAGATACTACATCTACAGTTACACCTTCACCAGGCAATGATTTTTTTTCAGATTTTATAACTGAATTTAGAAGTCTTTTTATTATTGGAATACTTCTATTACCATTTTTGTTTGCAATAATCATCCAACGACGATCTAAATTTGAAGAAGTTGAGTCGAAGGTGGATGAAGACATAACCGAAGATATTCAAGAAAAGCAATATATGACAAGAACGATATTAGAGTGTTACTATCAAGCATCCACAACATTAGAAGAACGTGGAGCCGACAGTTCGCCAATCCTCACTCCTTCTGAGTTCACTAAAGATGTCATCAAGAAGGATTTAACCAAAACTCCTACTATAAATAACCTCACCAATTTGTTCGAAGAAGCAAAATTTTCGAATCATGAAATGGCATCAACACAAGTAGAATTCGCCAAATCTCTAGCTTCCAAAATTATTTTTCCTCCTGACTCAACGCTTGAAACAGAGATAGAACAGGAGGAAGGAATGGAGAAGAAAGAATGAACCTAATCGACTTAATACAACCGATTTTTGAACTTACATTTACTTTTATCTTAGGTTCATTAGTTTTTCTTGGTTTTCGGGCTATTTATAAACATTGGTCGGATATAAATGAACAGCAGGTTGTCAGCTATACCTTTAAAAAAGGAAAAACGGAATACATTGAACCTCCCAGACCTCATAGTAAAACTTTCGGTGATTTTCTTCAGCTTGCGTTAATGTCAACACCCAATCGCCAGAAAAAGCTGACTCAAGTGTTTTCTTTGTTAATTCAAGAAAATATAGAAATTGGAGAACACACAGGAAAATATAGTGAGAACCTTATTCTTTTGGTGAATGATCCGAATAAATGGCTTCTAGATCAACATAACCAGATTAGTCGAACTAATTTGTCACGTGAAAGATATACATCTGATATTCTATATGAACAATTCATTCAGATACTGATTGAAGTACAGGAACTACTAGGTGTTACATTGCTTTCTGAAATGGAGTGATTAATTATGAAAATTATTGAAACAGCAGAATTGTGCACGAAAATTCTAAATGAAATAAATAAACACATTATTGGAAAGAATGAGACTCTTCGTCAAGTCATGTTATCTTTTCTCGCGGATGGGAATATACTTTTTGAAGACTACCCTGGCTTAGCCAAAACAATGATCTGCAGATCTTTTGCTACAGCAATAGGGTGCGATTTTAAACGAATCCAGTTCACTCCTGACCTATTACCTCAGGATCTTACTGGTTCTGAGGTTTATAATCAGAAAACAAATGATTTCGAATTTAAGTCTGGTCCTGTCTTTGCAGACATAATTCTAGCTGATGAAATAAATCGAGCAACACCTAAAACGCAAAGTGCCTTGCTAGAAGCAATGGCTGAATACCAAGTAACTGTAGGAGGAGTAACATATCAGTTAACTGGTTCAGGTAAGCCATTTCTAGTTGTAGCAACTCAAAACCCGTTAGAACTTGAAGGAACTTTTGCTCTCCCCGAAGCCCAAATCGATCGGTTTCTTTCAAAAATCAAAATTGGGTACCCTTCAAAAGAAGCTGAACAATTAATTCTTACACATCGGATTCAACGAAAGAAGAAAACATTTGATGTCTTACAAATTACAGAACGAAAGACTTTTTGGGAAATGCAAAGAACTATTGAAACTGTTCATGTTTCTGAGGAAATAAAAGAATATATTGTTGATATTGTTCAACATACACGCGAGCTACCTCAAGTAAAGGTCGGAGCTTCACCACGAGGATCTTTAGACTTGATGGCACTAACAAGAGCTAATGCAGTGTTACACAAAAGGGATTATGTCATCCCTCAAGATGTAAAAGAACTAGCAATCATTGCATTGGCTCATCGGATAATTCTAGAGATTGGTTCTTGGTTGGGAGGGACTTCAACTGATATTTTGATTGAGAAGATTCTGAACGAGATTAAAGCCCCACGTAAGGAGTAACAGGAAAAAACTCATTTTTTGGTGGTATTCACCTGAGAAAACGTTTTCGATTAATCAATTTGATTAGTTTGGCATTTTTAATCCTCTTTTTTACAGTGATATTGCTATTTGGGCAATTTGCAGGAGTACTGTTGCCTCTTCTTGTGATTTTTTTCTTTTCACTTGCATCTGAAGACATTTCTGTTAATCAAGTAGTGGTGAAGCGATGGATCTCACGTGACAGAACCGAAGAAAAAGGAGAACTCATCTATGTTCGATTGAGGGTTCGTAATGAGGGAAAACGTATCCCGATTTTAGAGATCAACGATAAAATCCCCGAACAGTGCACTGTTAATGATGGGTCAAACCATTGGCTTCTAGAGCTTGATCAAGGCAAAGAAATAACCCTAACCTATGCAATTCGATGTCATAAAAGAGGACGGTACACCATAGGCCCAGTAATAATCCGAGGTTCAGATATCTTTCAATTTCGGACAGAAGTGAAGGAATTTGCATTGTTAAACTATTTTTCAGTAGTTCCTTCTCTTATTAGGTTAAAACACCTCCCAATTTATCGGAAACGATTACTTCCAGAAACAGGGAGTATTCCAAGCTTGACATATAAGGGCAGAGATTTTGATTTCCAAGGTGTTCGAGACTACCAGGAGGGGGATGAAATGCGTGTAATTAATTGGAGAGTAACAGCAAAATTTAACAAACTTGCAGCAAATGAGTTCGCTCTAGATCAAGCAGCTCGGATTTTTGTAGTATTTGATCATACAACTTCTACTAACCGTGTCCTTGAAGAGGGAGTAATGGCTGCTTTGTCGACCTCTGAATATCTTATTTCTCAGCGTAATGTTGTGGGGTTTTTTGCTGTTGGGGAATTTGTTGAACAAATTCCAGCAGCACCTGGAAAACGGCAACTTCTTCGCATTAATGAGTACTTGATAGACACAAAAGGTTCGTATCCTTCTAATGATGAGGTATTCAGTGTACGATTGAATAGAAAACTTCTACCATCATTACCTCCCTTTACTCAAATCTTCTTCATTAGTCCACTATATAATCGAAATATCGTTAATCTTCTTCTCGAACTAGCTAAACGTAACCATGAGATTATTTTAATCATCCCCTCTCTTGAAAGTTCTATTGAAGAAGGGAGGGTTGTTCCAAAAGCTTCGCGCTTAGCAAACGCACTTCTATCACTTGATCGAGCCTGTACAATGAAACAAGTGGCTCAAGTAGGTATTATGCAAATCTTTTGGTACCCTACTGGGCCTCAATATCAAAAAATCAAGGTGAGACGTACGAGATGAAACTAAGAACTATTATTTGGGGTATCCAATCGGTTTTAGTATCAATATTCCTTGTTTTTTCATTTATCCCACTTTTTTCTGTAGTCATGCTACTTTTCTTACAAATTTATTCGTCAAATTTGATAATCATTGCCTCATCTATTGGAATAACACTACTTCTCGGATCCCTAGGAATATATGGAATCATCACTTTAAAGTTAGAATTTCGAGGTCTTAGTACAGCGATTCTTATTTCTGGAATTCTTCTCAGCAGATTTCTTCTCGCGCTAAGAATAGATCCAATGGTAGAACAGATCGAGGTTTTTGATGATCCTTTTATACTTGCTTTGTGGGTGATTTTAACTTGGGGATTTTATGAAGTTTGGTTTTTGGCTTCACGATATAAGCAACTCGACCAGGAATACGACTCTTATCCGGCAGAGTGCATCGAGAGAAAAAAGTTAATGGAGATTTTTCGAATACAATTTATTTCTTTTGGTCTTCTTGTTTGGATTGCCGTATCAATTTGCTTTCTTATCCTCTATTTAGCAAGCAATTTTTTCATCGAGGTTGGAAAAGTGTATGGAACCTTAGGAATATCAATTTCAGCTGCAATGCTCATTTTACTTTATTTAATACGTAAGTATACTGGCACTTCTTCAACTCTGGGAAAGATAGAGTCACAACTTAAGATAGAATCTGATCAGAAGTAACAAATGTTATCTTATGGCCAACCATACTTTGCAAGGCTTTAGGAACGCTATCTGGTGGTGAATTAACAGGCTTGGTTAAATCTAGTATAAAAATAACCTCAAATCCAAAAGATCTTGCATCAACTGCAGTGAAATACACGCAATAGTCTAACGCTAATCCACAAACGAAGACACGCTTAATTTCAAGGGATTGGAGAAAGGTGGCCAACCCCGTTTCTGTGGTTTTATCATTTTCCAGAAAAGCGGAATATGAATCAATTGCCTTATGAAACCCTTTTTGGAGAATTAAAGTTGCATTAACTGTTTGTAACCCAGGGGCAAAACTTGCTCCATGAGAACCTTGGACACAATGATCTGGCCATAAAACTGGTCCTATTCCTGGAGCTTCAAAAACCTCATATGGATTTTTCCCAAGATGAGCACTTGCAAAGGATTGATGATCTGCAGGATGCCAATCCTGTGTAAAAACGATGATATTATCACTATCATGAAATTTCGATATAAGTTCATTAATTCCAAGAATAATTTGATCTCCATCTGCTACTGGTAAAGCTCCTCCAGGTAGAAAATCGTTTTGTACATCAACGACGAGTAAGGCGTCTTTATCTGTAATTTCAATGAAACCAGCTAGTTTAATGTCTTCAATTTGCATACTGAATCAACACCACTTACTATGTCAGTCAGGTCTATGCTTTTAATTATCTTAAGTTATTTTTTCTTTTTTAAATTTTCAGTAAAAATGTTCGTAAAAAGCACAAAAATCAATACCATCGATATTTCTTAAGATTAACAGCATTAAACTGAGATTAATTGGCAGTTATAGAAAAATATTCCATTAAGATGAAAAATAACTTAAATTAGAACATTCTAAGTTATGAGAACATAAATAGAAAATTAAAAAATTGATATCCAATTAAGTCAGGTGATGATTACTTATGTTCTACGAAAAAGGTCGGGCACTTTTTACAGATTTATATCAATTAACAATGAGTCAAGGATATTTCGACTTAGATATCAGAAAAAACGCTACATTTAATCTTTTCTTCAGGTCAAATCCCTTCAATGGAGGTTTTACTATTGCTTGCGGGATTCAACCAGCTCTGGAATATCTGTTGAACTTGAAATTCACAGAAAGCGACATCACTTATCTAAGAGAACAGAAAATGTTTTCAGAAGAGTTCTTAGAGTATTTGTTGAAGCTTAAGTTCACAGGTAAGGTCGAGGGGGTAAGAGAAGGTTCTTTAATATTTCCATATACTCCAATAATATCAGTAACAGGTCCAATTATCGAAACACAATTAGTAGAGACTGCTTTACTCAATATTATCAATTATTCAACTCTAATTGCGACTAAAGCAGCACGAATAGTTAATGCTGCAAGAGGGGGGAAAATTTTTGAATTTGGATTAAGAAGAGCACAAGGAGATAGTGCATACATTGGTGTTCGTGCAGCTCTTGTAGGAGGGTGTACAGGAACTTCATTTGTGCAGGGAGGGAAAATTTGGGATTGCCCAATAGTAGGAACGCAGGCCCATTCATGGGTCCAAGCTTTTAATTCAGAATTAGAGTCATTTAGATCATATGCGGAAGTTTTTCCAGAAAAATGCTTGCTCTTAATTGATACTTACGACGTATTGAAATCGGGCCTTCCTCATGCGATTGAAGTAGCAAAACAACTTCGAGAGAAAGGTAAAGAAATAGTGGGTGTCAGAATTGATTCAGGTGACTTGGCATATTTGTCTGTTGCAGTATTTCGAGAGTTTAAAAAAGCAGGATTTCCTAATATTAATATTGTGCTTTCTAACGAACTCGATGAATTTACAATTGATTCTATAGTCCATCAAATCATAGAAAAAAGTAATAGCAATAAGGAAGAAAGAGAGCTCCATCTGGAAACTCTGAGTCGCTTAACTTATGGTGTTGGCACAAAACTAATAACAGGTGGAGAACAAAGTGCATTGGGAGGAGTTTACAAACTTGTCGCTTTAGATAGAAAACCTAGAATTAAAGTAAGTGAAAATATCCAAAAAACCATTAACCCTGGTATCAAAAAGCTCTGGAGAATTGTCGATGATACGGGTAGGTTTCTCGCAGATGTAATCGGTTTATTTGATGAAAAAGACCCAAGTTCCGGTGATTGGATCCATCATCCGATCGAACATTTGAAGAAATATCAATTGCCAAAGGATATTACTACCCAACCTCTCCACACATTACTGATGAATAATGGGATAATAGTTGTCGATGAAAAATTTGGAGAATGGCGAGTAGCTCAAGCTCATAGTAAAGAGCAGTTACGTTGTTTAGACTTAACATACAAACGATTATTAAATCCACACATCTATAAGGTCAGTTTAACAGAGAAGCTTTATAATACGAAGATAAACATGATAAAAACTTTTTCTCCATAGAATACTAATCCAAGGAAACATCTAGTAAAAGATCAATTACAGCTTCGACCCCTACATCAACTTCTTAGAATTTTGTATGTCTTGATGAAAAATAAAATGATACTGCATTGATTTAAATATAATTATATAGGAGAACCAGATTATTTTACGTACGTGATTTGGACATAGATTTGTGTTCCAAATAGACAAAACGATTATAGCTTCTAGTTTCCTTCTTGTTCAATTGTAAGATCATGAGATGTAATAGATTCTGAGGGATTCCTTATGCCATTGTACAAAATTTGCTTACTAGGAGATGGCGGAGTAGGAAAAACCTCTCTAAGAGAACGATTTCTTGGAAAGGGATTTCAAAGCGGCTACATATTAACAATTGGTGCAGATTTCGCCGTCCAAAATCTCGAAATCGACGGAATACAATTTAAATTTCAGATCTGGGATCTTGCGGGACAACAGCGATTTGAAGCCGTAAGAACTCTCTATTATAAAGGATCACATGGAGCAATCTTAGTTTTTGACCGAACAAGGCCTGAATCTCTATATAATCTCGAGAACTGGAAACGAGAACTTTTTACTAATGTTGGCCGTCACATTCCCTATATAATTTTAGGGAACAAGAGTGATCTCCCAAACTCCGTAAGTCAAGATGTATTGTCAGAATTTATTGAAAAAAGCCAAAATGAGCCAACAGACATTCCCTACGAGCTAAAATATCTCAATACTAGCGCTAAATCTGGTCTTAATGTCACAGAAGCTTTTGAACAATTAGGACGTACAATCAAAGAGTATATTGAAGTATATAGAGCCCGAGCTGTGAGGTAATTCGGTATCATTTCTTTTTTTCAAGGCATCGCTTTAAAAAAGGGGAAATCTCTTCTGGATTTTGAAAAATAGTCACCTCTGATCTTAGTTTCTGAATATTTTGCGCGTCGACTTCTCTAATTCTTATTTTAATTTCATCTCCGTATGAAAATACCGAGGGGTATTTTTTCACACATCGTTGACAACCAACACAATATTGAGGAATGAACTTGAGTTGCCCCTTTGATGTTTTCGCCAATGCATTGAATTTACAGACAGTTGGACTGACATTATTAATGGAAACTGACCTTATTTGTCGTATTGGTAATGTTGACTTTATTTGTCGGGATAGGGAATCTGTTGGGAAAATACCAACTTGCTTTCCAGATTTCAATCCAGACGACAATAAATTAGAGATGAAACTATCTGCAATTCCAAAAGCCAATTTAGCCGCTGTATTGGCTGTTAGAGGACTGGCGATAATACATTTCACATCTGTATTAATTAGAGCAGTAGCTATTGAAAATGCTGGATCGTGGAGAATTAGCGAATATGAAATATTTTTTTCCAGCAAATCTTGGATATTAAATTTAGCTACCGCTTTCTCCAAAATAATATGAAAATTTTCTTTTTTTACTTCAGAATGTACCAAATTCCAGAAAAAACCATATCTATTGGCTACAAGAGCACCTGCATTGGAAAATAATAAAAGGATTGGATGAGTGTAAGATACATTCTTCATTTCTTTTAAGTTCTCGGCAAATAAATGCCCTCCACCTGTATAGCACCACAAAATGGCACTTGATGCTTGATTAGATAAAAAATCAGGAAGAACAGGAATCTGTCTCAAAATATTTCCCGTTCGACCCAAAAATAAATGTACAGATTAACTTTTTTCCTCGACCTTAGCAACATCACATTCGGGGCCAAGTTCGACCTTTTTTCCACAAACGTAGCTAGCAGTGACCCCTTCGAGATAAACATCTCCCTGTGTTATGATCTGCTCTACTTTAAGTCGTCCACGTCGGTTCTCTTGCTCAATCCGAACATTTCCACTACAAAGTATGTCCCCTCCAATGGTACACTCAGAATCTAACCCTGAGGAAAAAGAGTTTTGGCATTCCACGTTTCCGTCAATTTTGTACGAACCATTAAGTTCTGCATTAACGCATAGAATTGATCCTACTGCTTTCAATGAACCACTAGAGAGTACTTGACCCCCTTTAATATCAGCAAATATTTTTCCAGAACCCGAAATATCCAATTTTTCATGTGCAACTAGATAACCACGTATTTTACATGAACCAGATACGGAAAAAACATTAGTTTCAATAGGTCCATCAACCTTTATTGAACCTGACGCCATTAAAGTGTGGGTTTTGAGATTTCCTGGCAAGGAAGCGCTCCCACTAACTTTGATTTCGTCATCAGTTATTTTTCCTGAACCTGAAATCGAAATCGAACCATCTTTCCACCCATCCACTCTGCCTGAACCTGAAATCGAAATATAGGAGTCTGTAACTTTTCCTGATCCAGATATACTAATATAGGACAAATTCTTTATGAGACTCGTATCTTTAACAAGTTTGAGCTCCTCTTCCAATTTGACTTCATATTTTGCTTTCAAATCGTCATATTCTTCGCGTGAAATTTCCTCATTTTTTAGACGAATATCTAATGATCTAATTAAGATCTTTAAGTCGTGAATTTCTTTTCTAGACATTAAAATCACTTCGTTATCTGTGTGGTTTAATTCTGAATGACTAAGATATACAGTTAGTTAAATAATATCCTAAAAAGGATGGTTCAAAGAAAAAACTATCGAGTTAATACCTATAACCATAGGGTTAATGATCAAATTTAAGAATGACTATCTCTGTCTTGATCCATTGATTTACCAATCTAATCTCTCCTGATCTCTATTTAAGGAACTAAGAACCTACCATTCATTGGTAACCTTAAGAAGACAGACTTCAAACAACATTCAGTTGAAAGATTCATCCAAGCCTCGAGAAAAAGTTTATTATTGAGCTTTAAGGACATTTAGGAGATTATTTTGAGGAAGAATAGATGAAAAATGAAATAGAGCGACGCATAGAAGATATTTTGAAGCTCCTCGCTGATCCCACCAGACGAAAGATTATCAATTTTTTAAGTACTGATTCTATGAACCCTCAAGAACTGGCGGAGAAACTAAATATCTCAAGGCCAGCAGTAGAGAAACATTTGAAATTATTATTAGCAAATTATATTTGTGAACGAACTGTTGAGCCATTTCCCACACCTCGTTATGTTTATTATGTATCAAGTCCTGGTCAGGAACTGATTGACACCATCACTTCAGCAGCTATATTGTTTTTCCAATCCATGGACGGTATTGTCTCGGCTGAGATTGATGTACTAGAACGGGACTTTGTTTTAGGACGTATTAATCGAGCAGAGTACGATACACGAAAACCAATGCTAATGGAAAAACAAAAAGAGCTAGAAGCACTACAACTTACTCGTATCTGGGTTGAAGAGGCTAAAAAAGTAATTGATGAGTATCAAGAAGAACAAGAATAGAACATCTTTAGCCGATCATCGAATATGAAGAATTTTAATAAGACGTCTTAGAGAACGAGAGATTTCAGTGCGATAAATCCGAAAATTAATGCGCTGGAGCTCTACATGATTTGGTTGCGAGGGGGAGCGGATCTCAATGACATCTAAGAATTGATTAAAGATTTTTATAGCAGCAATGTAAGCTTCCTTGGGATATTCCAAAGACACACGATCTTCTTGGAGACGTGTGTTCACAGTCCCCAGGTACATTTTTGCGGAAGAGGAGATTGCATCAGAAATCATCAAAATTAATTCGGCTACATCAGGTGTTCTCAGAAGTGACGATTTAAGACGTTTAGTATGATCTTTTCCTCCCAATACTGGACGATAATAAGAATCAAGAGGAAGGAGGATTGAATCTCTCTCAATACCTCCTTTAGCTCGAAAACCATTAATCTCAATAGAAATATCTTCTCGAGTCACCTCTAATTGAGTTCGATCCACGCTTGTTAAAGCATGAGTTCTTTCATAAGGAGATGGATAAAGAAAATCAGCTTGATTAAGAAGGATTTCAGTAATCCATACTCTTTCCTTTGAAACAATTGCAATATTCATTGTAGCAGGATCATAAACTAACAGTAATTCGGGTTTTTTCAACCCACTGATTGCCGAAAGGCTCGCTGTTCTCTTTCCTCCCACCTTGTCAATAAGGGTCTGAAGAACGGATGGTACAATAACTTTATCCTGATATTGAACATCATTTAGATTATCTAGAGTGAGTGGATCCTCTGAAGCAACATGATAGGCATGGTGTACCCAGACATCTCCCTTCACATCAAAATTATTTTGGATTTTCTCTAATAACGACTTTCGTCCAGGGAAAGTGAGATCTTCACGATCATCTGTTATTTCTCTTTGGAGTTCAGATTTTTTTAAATCGTCCTTCAAAAGCGAAACCAAGTTAATCATATTTTTTCAGGTTAAAAAGGCTGCTAAAAAAGCATATTGGTTAAATATGACTCTAAATTCGATAGAATGGAAATTACCTGATAGATAATCCAGCTTTAATCATTAATTCCCCAGAATTATTCATAAAGACTTTATTTATAGATTAACTAGTATTTTTATCGGTTAGTGAGAAAACAAATAGTATGCATCGCTAGTCTTTTAACTAAACCTTTAGATTTAACCAATTTAATCAAAAAAGGAATTGTTTTAAGTCAAAATTTTATTATCTGGGTTGGTACAAATCTAGCTACTCTTTTTCCAAGCTCAAGACGGTCAACCAAAGGTAAAATCTCGGTTGGTCCGCGGTAACCATATTCTAGTGCCTCTATATTTTGAATCAGCATTTGGCTTTCCATCGGCGCATCAAGAAGCTCAAAATAATTTATTCCATTTAATACAACAGATTTAACTGTAGAGAAAGGATATAATAACTTATATCCTCCACCGTGCGGGAGTAGATTGACTTGTTTCAGAAAATCAGCATGTCCCATATCTTTCGCACGGTGATATTGATTATTAGTCCAATGACGCTCATTAATATTTGATTGGCCCTCATAAAGATAGATAAATGAGTAGCCATTGAAAGCTAAGGGGAACAAAGGTAGATTTTTTTCTCCACTTTGATGTATTGAGTTGTAGAGACCAAGCCTCATAACGTAATAGTCATTTTCTTGATAATACCCTTGATGAGTCGGGTTTGCGATACAACTGACAGAATCCTCTCCAAAAAGCTCTATTGCAATAGAGGTCCGCTTTTTCTTACTATAATCCTCTACTTTTGAGAAGAATCGCAAATATTCCTTTAAAGAATCATCTGCTAAGCCCTCAACAGTCCCAAAAGGAGTATCAACCTTAGTGAATTCTTCCGTGTTCCATTGACTCAAACGATGAGTATGTACTTGCTGTGATGAATGGATAAGAACATAATGACCAGGAGATAACCATTCTTCATATTGAGAATGGTCAGAAGTTACTGCATCTAACCTGAGAATATCAATGAAGTGGTTTGACTTCCAGACGTCCCACTTTCCTCGTTGGTTACCAATAGGTACTCCCTCTTTTTTTAACCTATTCAGCTTTCTCATTAGCTCATGTAAAGGTAGCATATTCTCAAGCTTGTACAATCCGAAACCACAACCATTCGGATGAAGCAAACTGGGAAAAATATAATCCTTGGTGGCTACAGTACAACCATAACCGACTCCTTCACTGAATCTGGCGATGTTTCGAGTCACACTCCCATCAGGGCCAAAGACAACAATGACATGTGGTTCAAGCCCTAACTCCTGATAAAACAAATTCATCTTTGCTAGTCCAATGCACATAACCTCTTTTGCTAGCTGACAGGTTAGATCGTTTGTAGCCCAAGAGTAAATTTCATGTCTTGCCTTTTCTATCAATTTGATCAAAGAAAAGTCGTTTTTCATTAAAACCACTTTAATAAAGGATTCTCTAGAATCTGATCACTTATTCTTGTTTTATAATTTAAAATCTTCCTTATTGTTTTCAACTTTAGTCAAAAAATCTAATATCCTTGGGCTTGGCCATCTTTACGGGGATCAGATCCGCCTATATAGCAGCCATTTGATGAATTCCGCTGAATGATTTGTCCTCCACCAAAGTTAGTACCAACACAGTCGACAATTTTATGACCTTTTTGCCTTAGTTTAGTCCTAATACCAACTTCTATAGGTTCTTCTAGGGCAACAGTATTTGTCGTTTGGTCGTGGTGGAATCTAGAGCAGCTAATGGCTTCCTGAGGATCCATCTCATGCAAAATAAGATTAAGAAACACTTGTGATTGACCTTGTGGTTGATGATGACCTCCCATTACTCCAAACGAATATAGTAATTCACCTTCAGTGGAGGTAATCATAGCTGGGATAATTGTGTGAAATGGCCGCTTGTTTGGTGCATATTGATTAGGGTGACCATTTTGAAGTGAGAAACCCGCCCCACGATTCTGAAATGCAATACCTGTTTGTGGGTCTACAATCCCAGAACCAAAACCATAAAATAATGAATTAATAAAAGAAACAGCTAATCCATCTTTATCAATAGCTGTTAAATATACAGTATCGTTACTAATATCAAGCGGAGCTGGCAATTGTCTCATTGCCTGTCTAGGATTGACCTGACTAGCATGGGCTTGGGCATACTCTTCAGATAGGAACTTGGAGAGAGAAACTTCCATATATGTAGGGTCTGCGATATAAGCAAAAGCATCCGCAAAAGCTAGCTTTTTTGCTTCAATTAAAGAATGTAAATAATCTACTGAATTAAGAGGATATCTACTGATATCTAACTCTTCAACAATGCTGAGAATAAGAAGAGTCACTAAACCTTGGCCATTCGGACCATGTTCCCAAATTATATTATTATAAACTTCTCGAGAAATAGGTTCAGTCCATTCCGCTTGGAAATTTTCGAAATCGGATTCTTCAAGATACCCTCCTTCTTTTTGCAGAAATTTTACAATCTTATTTCGGATTTCACCTCGATAAAAAGCATCAGATCCTTCTTTGGCGAGAATTTCTAACGTGGAAGCAAGTGCAGTGTTTTTAAAAACTTCTCCTACGTGAGGAGCGCGCTCCCCATTGATAAGATATACTTGTTTTCCCCCTTCATGAGCAAGAAGTTTGGGTACTAGTTCATTCCAAACCTGGGCGATTACAGGACTAACAGGAAATCCATCTCGTGCATATTTGATAGCTGGTTTAAGTAAATCGCTCCAAGGAAGTTTTCCAAACTTTTTATGAATCGATTCCCAAGCATTAACTGCCCCAGGAACAGTAATTGGAATAACTCCAGTGAGAGGCATCTGTTTGAAACCTCTTTCCTCAACAATATATTCGTAAGATAAATTTTTTGGAGAAAATCCTGATCCATTTATGGCTTTTGGGCTTTTTTCACCAGGTTCATATATTAGAGCGAATGCATCTCCACCAACACCTGTTGAGAAAGGTTCAACAACATTTAATACTGCTGCCATTGCTACGATTGCATCACAGGCTGTTCCACCTTCTTGAAGAATCTGAATACCCACTGAAGATGAAAGAGGTTGAGAAGAAGCTACCAAACCGTTACGTGCATGTACTGCGGAACAACCAGATTGAGGACGCCGCCAAAAGTTTACTGCCATTTGAAACACTTCAAGAATTTGATTTAATGTACTTTTCAATCCAGTTGCTAATCCTATTAATGCGATCAATTATATGTCGTGGTTCACCACTTCGCGAAAGTTCATGTCCATCTCGGGGATAGCGAACAAATTCTATAATCTTACCGTATCGCTTACCCAGCCAAAATAATTGTTCAGCGTTCACAATTGGCACACGAAAATCATTTTCCGAATGTATAATAAGTAAAGGAGTTTGGAGATTCTTAATATGAGCAGCAGGAGAATCTTTCCAAATATCATCTAGACGTTCAATAATTTCACCTTCATACTGTTTTTCAAACCAAATAGGAATATCTGTGGTCGTACCGAAAGCAACAAATTCATAGACACCTCTCTGAGTGATTGCGGCTTTAAAACGATTAGTATTGGTGACCAACCATGATGTCATATACCCTCCGTAACTCCCACCAGTAACAGCGACTCTATCTGGGTCTAGGAAAGAATATTTAATAAATGCGCAATCTAAGGCTTCAAGAATATCATTTGCAGCAAGATCTCCCCAATTTTTAAAAACAGCAGACCGAAACTCAATACCATATCCATTAGAACCACGTGGATTGCAAAACACTACTGCGTAACCTTTTGATGCAAGAGTATTCCATTCATGCCACATGGTTTTTTCATGTGGAGTCCACATTACAGCAGGGCCACCATGAATCTCTAATACTACAGGTATTTTATCCTGACGATTACATCCTGTTGGAATTAACACCCAACCTTGGAAATTAATTCCGTCTTTTTCGTAAATAAATACTTCCGCTTCTGCAGGTTCATGGGTTTCCAAATATTGTTTGTTTACTTCAGTTACCCGTTCCTCTTCTGATCCATCTACATTACTCCAAAAAATATCGCTGGGAAAGGATGCATGAGAAACCTCATACGTCAGACGAGTTCCATTTTGTGAAATTGCAAAGAAATTGATATTTCTATCCCCTTCAACAACTGATGAAACTTTTTTTGTTATAATATCGATTTTATGAATGTTTATTTTTCCATCACTTGGACTTAGGAATAGGAGATTATTCTTATCAAGCCAACGTGATTGAATCGCTGAACGATTATAATCTTCAGTAATACAGATAAAATTACCAGATTCTCCTTTCTCAAGATCGAAGAGGAAGATTTGAGAATCATCATAAACGATTTTCTCTTCTCTAATGGCATGAAAAGAGAAATATTTTCCATTAGGTGATAATTGAAAATTCTCTATAAAACCAAATACTGTTCCTAAGACAATTCTATCAGTTGGATCAGAAATTTTAATTTTCAATATTTCTTGTTCTAAAGAAACACTCGGATCCCCTTTAAACTTGGATAAATAAACCTCTGTATCATCTAGATGAAAGGTTCCTAAACTAAAATGATAACCATGTTCACCTAAATGTATGGCTTTCATTGGTTTTTTTTGCTCTAAGTAACGATCGAATTCTGAAATATCAACAACGAACGGTTGTATAAAACGGCCATCCAAATACGCTGTCCCTTCACGATAATAACCACTCTTGATAACTCGGGGGTCAATTCTCAGAGCGTGTCGCTGTTTCTTTTTAGTTTGGTATTCTTTAAATTTTATTGATTCCAACACAAACGATGGTGGTTCCTTTGGATTTAAGATTAATTCTAATTCTTCTTCGTTCACACGAGCTATGACATGAATTAACTTGCTATCATGACTCCACGCGAATCCCATAACCCCTCGAGGAAAAGTAGTCACCCTTATGGCTTCACCCCCATCTACAGACATAACAAATACTTGTATTACCTTTTCCTCACGAGAAGAAAGGAAAGCTAAATATTCTCCCGATGGTGAAAATTGTGGAGCAGTATCAATATGTGTACCATGAGAGAAACGCCTAATTTCCTTCTCCTCAGAAGTTTTCAGGTAAAGAGAACTTTTATATTGGTTTTTCTTTTGATTTACCTTCTTCATTGCAAAAACTAATTTTCTACCATCTGGAGAAAGAGTAGGTGAGTCGAGGAATTTTAACTTTACAAAATCTTCGCTATTAATTGCCATAGTGAATCACATTTGGATATAAGTGTCTACAAGGGCCTTTTTGTCTTTTTTAAAATGCTTTTCCAAAGGGCATCCACGACGAATTAGAAAAACAGAAATAGATGAATCAAGAATATTTTCACACAATGATAATCGATTTTGTTGAATGAAACGAATTGATTACCCTATCAAAAATTGAACCTATTTTTCGAGTAATTTGTTGATCTCTTTAGGTATTGTTATCTTTACCTCTGTTCCTTCCCCACGAGTGCTGATAACCGATATTTGACCATTATGTCTTTCGACGATTCCTCTTGCTATAGATAATCCAAGGCCTGTGCCATGTCCCACCTTTTTCGTAGTGAAGAAGGGTTCGAAAACCTTAGTGATATGTTCCTCCTTAATACCCTCTCCATTGTCTTTTACACACACTTCGATATTCTTCTCTTGTTCTTCGAGTGAAATAATTATTGCCGGATTTTCATGAAATGAGCTGAAGGCATCAAAGGAATTGCTGATTATGTTCTGAAAACATTGACTAAGGAGTACTTGATCACCAACCATAATCACATCTTCATGAATTTCTAATACAATTGCAATATTCTTCTCTTTTATACTCGTTCCGATTGTAGGGGAGGAGATAATCTCTGAGAAAAAAGATTTGGCATTAAAACTTGTTGCAAAAATATCTATTTTTCGGGAAAATAGAAGAAGATCCTTTACAATTTGTACACAAAAGTTGGCCTGTTGTTTGATATCATTAAGCTCATTTACCACTAGTACACTATCTTTAAACCGTGTTTCACCGTTATTAACTAAGTTAAGGAGGTAATCTGTTGTCAAATTAATATTAGCTAGGGGAGTGTTGAGCTCATGAGCAAGACCTGCTGCCATTTGTCCCAGTGCAGCTAGTTTTCGCTTTTCGAGAAGCTCTTCCTCCATCATCTTCCGGTCAGTGATGTCAACTCCAACTGCCCAAGACCTCCAACCTGGAATTGGAAAATGTTTGGATATATTGGACCATGAAACAGTTCTTTTAGTACCATCTTTATGAGTAACATCAATCTCCCAATTATAGAAAGAATCCCCTCTTTCAACCCATTCTTTCATAAGTTTAGAGAAGAATACTGGATCAGGATATAGTTTTGATAAAGGATTTGGATCTTCAATCATTTCTTTTTCAGTATATCCAGTGACCCGTTCACTTTCTCGGTTCCAGACTAAAATTCTGTTGTTTTCATCAAAAGCATCGAGCATTACAGGCATATTCTTAATAATTTGACGTAAATTCTCCTCACTCTTTTGTAGTGCCTGATCTGCTTGTTTATGCTCAGTTATATCAGTTGCGATAATACCAAGTCCATCACCAACTCTGAAAATCTTAACATTATAGTATTTCTCACCAAATTTTGAATGAGGAATGTATTCATCCATAATAATTGGATTTCCTGATCTTAAAACCTCCATATAATTAAGAAATGGTTCGGATTCCTCAAAATCAGGTATAAAATTACCATAATAATTGTTTAATACATCTGGTTTTTCAAGACCAATCGTGTCTAACGCAGTTTTGTTTACTTCAATAACTTTAAATTTTGGATCTAAAAGTACAAAAGCATCAGTAGCAGAATCCATAAAACTCCTTAATCTTTCTTCACTCTCCAATAATGCATTCTCGATTTGCTTTTTCTCAGTGATATCAACAATAACTCCAAAGGTGCCAGTCAAGTACCCCTCCTTATCGAATTGAGGAGTGCCTGTGACGACAATTTGACGTGTCTCCCCACTTGGTCGGATTATTTCGATTTCATAAGTAGTTTTTTTTCCATTTTGCCGCATTTTAGTTTGATCTTTGATGAATTGTAACGTTTCTTGATTCACAAACTCTGCTAAATTTCGATTCACGAGTTTTCCTTGAAGAACACCAAAAATTTCGTCCGTAACATGATTGCAAAATAAGAAATTCTCCTCTGTATCAACAATCCCGATTCCTTCTCCTAGATTTTCGATTAAAAGACGATATTTCTCCTCATTCTCCTGTAGTTGTATTTCAGCATTCTTTCGATCGGTAATATCCATAATATATCCAAATACTTTCTCTACATCCCCTGATTCTCCAATAATAGCATGTTCATCAGCCCTGAGCCACTTTTCGATACCTTTGGGAGTAATAATTCGGCATTCCACTGGAACTGTTTCATAATACTTTATTGTTCTATCAATAGCTTCTTGTACTTTTGTTTTGTCTTCAGAATGGATCATATCCATAACAATGGACAAATCGACCCTTCTTTTATTAAGCTGGTAAATTTTTTGGGCTTCTTCTGATAATTCTATCTTGTTCGTTAAAAGGTCCCATTCCCAATGCCCCAATTGAGCGAACGCTTTAAATTTTTGCTCATTCTCCACTAATTCTGCAGTTCTACGTTTTAGAAACTCTACAGACTGTTTGAATTTTCTGATAGCAATCTTTAATGTATCCCTCGTATTATCCGATAATTTTTCTTCAACCAATATTTTTTCAAGGTTCCGAATATAAACAGGTTCATCTTTATTTTCGAACTTTATCTCAGAGTCATTTCCAAGGTTCATTGATTGATACCTCTCTTAAACATAGATATTTCAGATGTCACATTACCAAGGATATTAATTTCTTCGTTGATAGGCGATTTCAAAACTGGAGATGGGGAATTCTAAATATTTTAATGGGTGATAATGGACCATGTTCCCCTAATTTCTCCAAAATATTAATTACATCAGCAACATACTGCCCTTTAGAAGATAAGCTATAAGAGGATTTTTCCTTGATTAGAATCTCTTCTTTAACTAATTTTTTTAGGTGAAAAGCAAGAATACTTGAATTATCAATTGCCAATTTTTTGAGAATTTCATTAAAACTAAGTACAAGATCATCTAGGGTTCTTAGGAGTAAAATGATGTTTTTCCTCACAGAATGAGATATTATTTCTACCAATTTGTTAAATGCTGTGCTTACAAATGATGAAAGAGCATCATAATAGAGAGCTGGAGAAGGGGATGGTAATGGGGATAATTTCTCAATTAGAATCAGTAAAGTTAACTTTGAAGAGAGAACTTCGGTTTGAATATAATGGAGGAATTGTTTGATGCTATCCCAGTCATGGAATCGAGATAGTATTTCAATCCCTTTCAGAATGATAGTTCCTTTGGGATTTTGTACAGCAAAATTTTCAATCCTTGATTTTAAGGAATTAAGCTTAGATAGAAGTATTGTACCATTCTCCTCATCAAAACTAAGCCACAACGGAGTAGCTGGATTTAGGTCAAACCTCTTAATAATGATTTCAGGATTTATATCTGAAATTACGAGGAAGGGTGAGGGAAAATCATCTTTAAATGAACTTAAATCAAAATCTTCTAATTTTGTTAATCTTTCAAGAATCTGAGGCATTTTGATACTTTCTCTGAAACGTAATTCATCCTCTACCTGTTTAATCTTTTTTTTTAGGAGTGCCAATTCGAAGGGTTTTAACAAATAATCATATGCTCCTGTTTTGATAGCATCTACCGCCGACTCTATTGTGCCATACCCCGTAATAACAATGAATATTGAATCATTTCCCCCCAGTCTAGCTGTTTTCAGTAAATCAATTCCAGATAAATCAGGCATCTTTAGGTCAGTAAGAACCAATTCGAATTTTTCTTGTTGCAGCTGTTCTAGAGCTTCAGTACTGGAAACACTCGTGACTACAGAGTGATTGTCTAGCTCTAAATGCTTTTCCATCTTATCCAAGAAAGTTATATCGTCATCAACAACTAAGATTTTCATTATATTTACCCGATTACAACACCTTGGAACATTGTTTTCATTGCTTGCTTAAAAAACTAACCAAGCAGAAAAGCTTTCAGAATATCTCAAGAAAGAACTTTAGTTCAATTCAACAATGATCCTCGAAATTTTGAAATCAGAAGCCAAGTACAACTGAAGATGTTTAATTCTAAAACTGAAAACCATTTGAATACTTACATTTCGTAAGTAAGAACTATTTTTTGTAATATTTCAATGAATTAATGTATTCCGATGCATTAAATTTCGTTATGTTTATAAGAAATTCATCTTAAATATTTACTAGTAATTGAATTATAATAACATATTAGATAATAATATGAAAGTAATTTCAATACTTAAAAGAGATAGAGGTTAGGTTTGTGAAACTTCCAAGAATTATTAGACTTGATAAAATTGCGTTTAAAATAGCCTTACTAGCTCTAGTTGTGTCAATAGTTCCTTTGACCGTAATTACGATTGTAAGTACTAGCACTCTGCAGAGCGAACTATATAATTCCATGAAACATGACCTAGAGGATAGAGGGATTGATTTAATACATATTAGCGATGAACTTCTGCTAGAAGCAGTGGGAAATACCGTTACCCTAGCAGAAAATCCAGAAGTTTATAGAACTGCGTTAAATGCGACAGAACAAGACAAATTAGTATTATGGGACAGTTATGAAGGATCAAACTATGATAATGATGAAAACATGAAGAATAATAAAACAGCGAAAGCATGGGATTCAAGTAATGACTTAGATTCACATCTTTCCGTATATATAAATGATTTTGCTTCACGCCAGCATTTTGCAGAGATTTTCATCACTGATGCCCGCGGATATGTCTATACCAGTACACAATCAGTACCAGGTGACTTCCTCCAGAAGGATGAAGATTGGTGGATCGCAGCTCGTGCTTCAGCAACAGGACAGTTTGTTGAGTTCGGTTATGATGATAGTACTGGACAGTACTTGATGGATATTGTTCAAGAAGTAGTTCTACCTAATGGCACTTTCATTGGTATGATTAAAGCGGGTTATGAAGTAGGATCAATGAACCAAATACTCTCTGAAATAGTTCTATTCCATCACCTAGAGGAAGAAGGTCATGACTATGAGGCGGAAGACTTTACTCACGAAGAAATAGTAGCAGAAATGGAAAACCAAGGGCAAGCGGTATTTAGTATCACCAAAGATGGTGCCATCTTCACACATCTTGACAGTTCTCTTGTAGGAAGCGATCTTGGTGAATTAATGTCTTCCACCAATTCTGTAAACAAGCCAATTTTTGACAGTCTTGTGAACAAAGAATTGCCACATGGTTATCAAAGAATTAATATCGGTGGGGTTAGTTATTTTGCCCATTTTGAAGTATCAGAAAATTGGGATTATTCTTTCTTTTACATAAAAGAAACTGCTTATGTTGATAATGAGATCAATAATCACATTCTTACATCAGTGTTACTTGCAATAGTCATGGGAACTTTAACGGTTATCGGCTCCGTTATCATGGCTATGTCGTTAGCAAGACCGATTGATAAAATGGCTAGAGTGACGGAAACAATTGCTAACGGAGATTTATCTGTTGGCACAAAAGACATTGATACAAAACAAAGTGATGAAATCGGAAAATTAGGGCGCTCATTTACGAAAATGGTTGATAATCTCCACGCTTTCATTTATAGCTCCCAGACTTCTGCAGAGGAAGTTGCTTCGTCTGCTGAAGAATTAGCCTCCGCTTCAGAAGAAGTAAATGCTCTTAGTGAAGAAATTGCTGCTACAATTCAACAGGTGAGTCGTGGCGCAGCAAGTCAATCTGATTTATCAACAAAAGCCATTGATGATGTAAACAGAATGTCAGATGTTGTTGATCAATCTCTGGGTGATATTGAAAACACCCTACAGGTTATTGAGGATATTGCTGGTCAAACAAACATATTAGCTTTGAACGCAGCAATTGAAGCTGCTCGTGCAGGCGAGTATGGCCGAGGATTCGCTGTTGTTGCTGACAACGTACGTCGTTTAGCAGAAGAAACTAAAAACAATTCAGCTCAAATTAGTAAAGTGACAGAGGAAATTGTCACAAATATCGGAGGAAGCGTGTCTAGCTTACAAGAGACCTTACAAGGTTTTGCTGCTCAATCTGAAGAATTCAGTGCTTCTAGTGAGGAAGTAGCTGCTGCAACAGAAGAACAAACTGCAGCTATGAATCAAATGACTACTGCAGCGCAAGATCTGACGAAACTCGGTGAAGAAATGGCACATCTCGTTGCAAAATACAAAATAAAAGATTCACTCAATGATTAGGTCTTAACCAGACTAATCATTCTCTTTTCCAAATTTTTTTCTTATTAAAACGTCTTAACTCTGATGAATGAGACTAGATTTGTAAGAAACAAGATTATTCAAGTGTTTTAAGTTATAACAAAATGCCAGCAATGTCTCGGGGAATATGCCAT
>JAEOTY010000038.1 GCA_016839625.1 Candidatus Hodarchaeota archaeon | reverse complement strand
CTCAGGATTGTTAGCTCCATAGGCACCCACCAAAAATTCATGAGCTACTATAGTATTAGTCACATGTGATCCGTGTTCATCGATGTCATTCAAAAGTTCTTTTACAGAGGTACTTTTTCGAATGACATCGATTAGGAAAGAAGTATCTAGAAACTTCACGTTACTGCCGTCCTTGGAAAAAGTTTAGCCGCCTCTGTTCGATTTCCGCAAGTTCGGTTTCATATTCTTTCGATGATTTTGTTCCAGCACCCCAAAAATCTTTCAGGTTGCCAAATGAATTGGAAATCCGTAAAATTGTATCCGAGAACGATTCTCCTTCCAATTGTAATGATTTCAATGCTAAATAAGCTTCTTCTTTAACAGTGATAGTTTTCGATGCCATGTGTATGTGTATGTGTATGTTTAAACATATATAAAAATGTTATTCTGATTCTTTTCATTTCAATACGTCGCAAAAAGCTGGATTAACACTTTTTTTCTTTAATCAAGTGGTTAACCTTTTCTGCTTTTTTTTGCCAGTCTCTTGATAATTAATCTATTAATCCATCCATGATATAAGATCTTCCTGTGTGAGGGGTTTGATTGCAGCTAAACCTTCAAATTATAACTCCCTTATTTCTTTAATTAAATTTCCTGCTTCTGTACATTTTCTCTTAATCAATTGTACGTTTACTTGCTCTTTACTCTTCAAAAATGTTTGGGTTTCTACAGCGTTAAGAATAATTTGCATGATATTTCCTAAATCATGAGAATACTTATCCTTCAACTCAAATTTATGATAATAAGACAAGCTATGTTCAAGATGGATTGTAAGAATGGCTATAAGTATTGTAATTCCAATACCAAAGAAGTAATAAATGATAATTGCTGGAAGATCATCTACAAAGTATAAACCAAAGGAATATCCCTTTAATGTGATCAAAATCACATTAACCACGTAAAGAAATCCAAACCCAATTGAACCATAAAACCACTTCAGACTATCTCCAAGAAAATTTCTCATATTTCGCCATTCTCTCCAACTACTAGTTATTACAGTAATAAAAAAGAGAAAATAAATAATTAAGGTAAAATTGATCGCAAAATCAAGTCCAAGAAAAAAAAACAATAAAATTATTGTTAGAATGATGAACAGAGATAATCCAACAATTAGCACATTAGATATCTGTTGAAAATAAGATATTATTGCATAGATGATGAATAATAACCCTATCAAAATCAGAATGTTATTAAAAATTAACACACTCTCTAATATAAGCTGATCTCTGGTAATATCGGAGATAAAAGGAAGCACTCCCGATATAACCCATAAAAACCAACCTACTATATATAACCGGAACCTTGGGTGCTTTGTACTAAAGAATAAATCAATCGAAACGCCTAGACCTATTATTCTTATGAAAGTTAATAGAATCAGACTGAAAACAATAAGAATATTCATATTACATCGACAACTTAAATTTTATTTTCCTAAGAGGAAGAAAGATAGTTAAACGATGAAGAAATCAAATGATTTTAATCATCCTTTCTAGAATATAAAAGTGAATCCTATGTTAATAGTTGTTTCTTTTGATGTGGTTGGCACCCTCCTAGATTCTAGCTTTGAAGATCATGTTTGGAATATGCTGATTCCCCAATTATATGCTAGGAAACGAGGTATTAACTTTGAAGAAGCAAAAGAATTTATTCTAAGAGAATACGATAATGTCAGAAATAGGGACATAAGATGGTATCTACCTTCATTCTGGTTCAAATATTTCAACTTAGATGAAGATCTAATAGGAGTTTTTAGATCTCATACCAATAAAGTGAAATTTTACCCAGAAACTCAGTCAGTGGTAAAAAAACTCGGTCAAAAATATGAATTAATCATTGTTAGCGGAACGACGAGAGAAATAATTGAAATTATGATCGAGAATGTCAGACATTATTTCAAACATATTTTTTCTCCTATATCGGATGGAAATGAAATAAAGAAGACACCTCAAATGTATGAAATGATCTGTAACTTTTTAACAACTGAACCTAATAAAAAGGCACATGTTGGTGATGACTGGTATTCAGATTTCCTATCTCCAATAAAAATAGGAATTAAGAGTTTCCACCTAGATAGAACTAGGAAAAAGAGCGGAAAATTTGTGATCAAAGATTTAAACGAGCTAGAAGTTTGCTTGTAGAGATAATACTAGCTCAAGAAAAAGATCAAGATGTAATATCTTGATTTATTGTCGTAAAAGGCTGGAACGGATATTCACTAAAATTTTGGCTCATTTTTCCAAACCAATTATCTAAGAATTTATGAATATCTTTAACATTCCTTTCTATTGGATCAATGTGTGAGCAGAATGGTAAGTCAAGATAAACCTATCCAAAAGAAAGAGATCATAGAGAAGCTAGTAAAGCATATATCTGAAATCGAAAAGTTTGGGGTTGAAAAAATAGGAATATTTGGTTCTTTGCTGAAAGGGGAAACATCTGGAGATGTAGATATTCTGATATTATTTAAAAAAAATGAAGAATCCTTTCAGAATCTAATGGACCTTTATTATTTTCTTAAGGATCTGATAAATGCACCGATTGATCTTGTTACGACAAATGCTCTTAGTCCCTATATCGGTCCTTATATTCTTCGGGAAGTAGAATATATTGAAGCATGAATGCGAATATCTAAATCACATTCTAGACGAATGTGAATTTATTTTAGATAAATCTCAAGAATTAACGCAAGAGCAGTTTTTTCAAGATGAAGTACTTAAGCGGGCTTTTGTGAGAAGTATAGAGATAATAGGTGAAGCAACGAAGAATATATCAGATGATTTCCGTGTTAAACATTCTGGTACTGACTGGAAAAAGATCGCTGGGATGCGAGAGTTCTTATACTGGTTAAGGAATTTTAAATAAGAATCAAGACTTATTTTTGAAATGAGACAAAATTATTAGGAAACGTAATTTTGAATGTAATCCTTTTATATGACGTCCTGTAGAACATGCAACCTCTAAAATTGTCTTAACAGGCGGGTTAATGTTTTTAAGAAATTCTAGTAGGACTTAACGTAGACTTAACGTAGAGGAAGAGACTCCTCTTCTGGATAACTGTAGGCAATGCATTTACAAAGGTTGTAAAAAGCCGGATGAAGAACTTTAATTGGTGAAAGGGTTTTTATATATGCATATGCATATAGATTGTATGGTGAAAAATATTGGCAAAGAATATTGCTGTAACAGATGACGTTTACAAAGTCTTAAATCAGCTCAAATTAGGAAATGAAAGTTTTTCTGATGTGATAAAGAGATTATTACCCCCCAAATCGATGTTATCGGATATTGCAGGAACTAGAACGTTTAGCTATCAAGAATGGAGCAAAATTCAACGTGCTTTCAAGGATCAGAGAGCCTTAGATGACGAACGGATGAAAAAGCTATTAGGCAGAATGGTTGATTAATGTGTGGCTAGCAGATACGACTTTTATCATTGATTTAGTCAATAATGACGATGGGGCGGTAAAAATGGCGGCAAGGATAGATAGCATGCATTCAATAGTTTTCGTTTCCGCAATTACGATCCAGGAATATCTAAGAGGTATCTATTATTTATTTGGAGATAAACCAAATCAAATCGATGAAAAATTATCTAAAGCTGAAGGCGATCTAGCTCGATTTAGTGGACTAGATATGAATTATAATGTAGCAAAAGCGGCTGCTAAAATTGATGCAGACCTAACTCGCAAAGGTGAGCAGATAGGTTATGCTGACGTATTAATCGGCGCTACAGCTCAATTCTATCAATTAACCCTTTTAACACGAAATAAAGACCATTTCGAGAGAATTAATGGATTAAAAATAGATTTGTACTAAAAGATCCATATATCCATATTAGT
>JAEOTY010000333.1 GCA_016839625.1 Candidatus Hodarchaeota archaeon | reverse complement strand
TATTAATAAATTAACAACTAACTGAAAAGAGATTTCATGGGATTGATTGACTGTGAAGAATAGTCTACCCATTAATTCAATTACGAATGAAGATTGTTTAACATTTATCCCCCGCTTACCAGATAATTCTATTGATATCATTATCACGGATCCACCTTATGCTATTTCAAAGGGAAAAAAGCTCTCCATGAAGAATGTCGGAAAGTTGAGTGGATTTGGTGGAGATTGGGATATAATTAATGAAGAATGGGACCTGTTTTCCTTTGAGGACTATTGTATATTGATTGAAAAAGTATTAACAGAAAGTTATAGAGTCCTGAAGCCGACAGGAACAGTTTTCGTGTGTGGAACATATCATAATATTGGTATCATCAATTATTTTGCACTTCAAGCGAATTTCAACATTATAAATGAAATCATATGGTACAAACGTAATGCTTTTCCCAATTTAACTCAAAAATGTCTGACTGCATCTCACGAGAATATCTTGTGGATAAGTAAGTCAAACTCTTGGAACTATAATTACAAATCCATAAAAAAAGCGAAATATCCTTTTGATAACCTAAAAAAGGAAAACAAACAGCTAAGATCAGTGTGGGACATACCAAACAACAAAGAAAAAGACGAATTGGCCTATCGAGAGGTTTTTTCTGATTCATCATATTGGGTGAAATCCCAAAAACCACTACGTCTCATTGATAGATGTCTTGAAATTACTGCTAAACCAGGAGATATAGTGGCTGATTGGTTTGTTGGCTCAGGAACCACCCTTATTTCTGCTTTGAATCATTCACTACCATTTATTGGTTGTGAAGCAAATCCTAAATTTGTTGAAGTAATTAAATGGCGGTTAAATCAGAGAAGATAGATTGTGAAATCAAACAAAATCTGGAAGTTTTTATTGTGCCGCATGCTTCTCTTTGGCGACGAAGGGAATTATTATTAAAATTATAAGTGTTCCAACAACATAGAGCCCCGTTGTAACATAAAAACATAATCGAAAGTTGTTACTTGGACCAATTAGAAATCCACCAATAGCTGCAGAGAAATTCCAAAACATCCCCCAAGCTAGCGCTTGTATGGAATTAATTTTTCCTCGATTTTTCTTTGGAACAACATCCATTAAAATTGAACGGCTGAGAGGTTGTGAAGCATTCATGAGAGATCCTCTTACAAGAAAGATTGGCACTAAAATGAATATTGGAGGATAGAAAGAAATAACGAATAAACACGCTGTAGCAATCGCCTGAACAACAAAAATCATTTCAGCTCGACCCCTTTTCAAGGATGATTTTTGAGCAAATAAACTGGTAAATCCTGTAAGAATGGAGGTTGCTCCCATGATTAATTGTACACTTATGGGTGAAAGAATATAGATCTTTATAAAAAAGATAGGAAAAAATTTTATTGTCATACCTGCCCCGAACCCAATTAGTAGGTTAGAAACCATTAAGACAAGAACGATTAGGCGATTTCCGTGGGTGTTATTATTGGTATTATTCTCGAACTCCTCTGATGATGTTTCCAAATGATCACTTGCTTGTCCTAAGCTTCTTTTATCATCGAAAAACATCAGAGTAACTAATGAGATCATGGAAATAAGTAAGCCAAAACTCATCACCATTTTCAAAATAGTGATATCCCAAACGTCTCCTAAGACCAAAAACAGTACAATATTGACAAAGGGTCCACTTGCCATAGCGAATTGCCGTGTTAGGTGGTTCCAAGCATAAATTTTAGATCTGTTGCCTGATTCAACACTATCAGCAAATATTGATTCCAAAGAAGGACGATTCATCCCTTGAAATAGCCCCCAAAAGAGTAGAGCAACGAATATCATCACGATATCATTAGCTAATAGCGCAAAAACGAGTCCCAAAAGCCCTACTATTACCGCACTGCGCAAAATCCGATCTCTTGGAAATCTATCGCTGAAATAGCCTGCTGGTAATAAAGTCATTGTCATAGCTACTCCAGTTACCGCTGAAGTTAGTCCTAGGAGCTCATTTGATTCGTTAGCTATAAGAAAAATGTATGTGCTGAGAATATTCCCCATCCAGATACCGCGACCAAATGATTGGAAGAAACTAAAAGCGAAGACTAGCCTAACATTGTGATTCATTGATTTTACTGTTTCTAAGAGGTTTTTCTCGTTTGCTGCTCTCATTGTAGATTCATACGAGCATTCTTAGATTCTTCTTTAATGTCATTGCATATAAATGCAGGAGCATCGAATAAAAACACTGAAGTAAGATAAACAACCATTATCCGCATGTCATATCTCGTAATGTTAATCCTGTGCCTATCAATAAAATAAAGAAAGAAGAACCGTGTATTCTTTAAAGCAAATCAGAAGGATCCACTTGCCTTGACATGGCTTTCTGGGTCATCCAATCTTTTAACGTGTCTGGAGGTTCTTCTGTTTGAGTAGAGTCTTTCGAAACCAAGGTGAGAGCTTCTTCAGGACAAGAAATGGCACAAACACCACAGCCGACACATCTTTCATGATCTACTTCGCAAATGCCATCTGGAACTTTTAATGCATCGAACTGACATCGGTCAACACACGTCTCACACCCCGTACACAACTCCTCATCTACTTTCATTATGAAATTCGATTTAACAAACGCTCGGGGTTGATTTCTTTGTGTTAGCCCTCTAAGAACACCACAACAACATGTACAACAGTTACAAATATAGTAATGTCCCGATTTGATATTCATAGTACAATGGATAAGCCCTGCTTCTTTTGCTTCACGTAAATATTCAAGCGCTTGCTCTTTTGTTATAGTTTGAGTTATTTTACTTTCTATAAACGCGTCTTCTCTGCTTGAAAATAGTAAACAGACGGTTTTGGGGTATTTACAAGGTTTACCAAGTAGCTCTTGTTGTTCCTTACAGATACAATCTCGTACACCCCAGCTCTTAGCATTGCTAATGATTTCTTCAGCAGATTCATAAGGAAAGATTTCCAACTCTGGGTCGATAACCTGCTTAATTGGTACTACTCGAAAGATTGAAGGTTCAGTTTCAAATAATTCATCCTTTCCAGCACTTTTTTGCAGATGTTCCTCGGTAATTTCGGCAAATTCCTTGTCCATTCTCCCTAATTGTTCTTCATAAATTCCCACTGCATATGGCATTAAACCATAACGTCGTCCAGTACTTGTATTCATCACATGAATTTGACCTTTTGAAACCATGGTCTCTAGTTTCTCTTTTAGTCCTTCCAATGGAAGGTTTAGTCTAGATGAAAGTTCCTCTACCGTTTCAGCTATTAATTTCATTTTACTGGCTAAATCTGCTTCCTCCTCTGTGAATATCCATCTCAGAAGCTTGAGATGTGTGCCTTCTTCAGTGGGTGTAAAACCGTTTGGGATTCTATTCAAAGTCTCAGCTAATCTTTCATAGGGATCCAGCATTGTTTCAGTCAATATTGAGGCTCTCCGTTGTACAACCAGTTTAATCAAAAAACCGTTTTATTTTTTACTAAGATATAAAATGTTTAAAGAAAATAAAGACAAATACCTGTTATTCTGAGTATAAAAACAAAGATTCGTTTTCTTCTAGCCAGGTACTTATCTCATATTCGAGTAGAATCTCTTCGTTGTCTGAATTATTAAGAAATGCCTGAACAGAGAGGAGTTCATCATAATACTCGCTGATTCTTCGAGAAAATTCAGCAAAAAAATGTCGTTTTAACTTCTTGTCTGACAGGTATATTGCTCGATTCATAAACTCTATTGTAATGTTTAAGATTTCCATTCCTGCTTTGAACTGTTCTGTTCGGTTTGTCTGAGATACAATAGCAATAGGTTTGTTGTGTTTCTGTTGCCACTTTTTGATAGCACGCCACAGAAATCCTCGGATAATATAATCACTGAATGGCACCATTGAAGCCATTTCTTTTGCAATTTCATGATACAGGGTTCGTTGCTCATCAGTGAGAAAGACTAAATTTAGATCTTTACTGGCTTTAAGAATTCTCTCTTTCAATGTTATTGGAGGCGTTTTGAATTGTGAAAGAATTTGTAGAGTATTTCTTGACGCCAATACAAGCTCAAGGGACACCTCTTTCACTTTCTTCACCATTTGGTTGTAATCCTCCATTTTCAAGTCTTTTTCCTCATAAGAGAAAATTGATTTTATTATAATTGATTTATTCAATTTCTCTGAAAGCCCATTTCAAACAGGTTGATTAACAATCTACTGAAGACATTATAAGGCTATCTATCTTTGACCCACCCAAAATAGTAATTTCTGAGGATTAGCATTTCATATTATCTAAAGGTGATATTTTACTTATCCGCCTTTAGTACCTTATAATCCTTAAGCTATTTTGCATAGATAATTGTTTGAATAAAACCAAAACAGTGTGACCAATAGCTAGTAATTACTCTTTTTACCTAAGCTTACGATAGTTTCGCGCATAATCAAAGGAAGTAATCCACTTAAGAGATACACAGGAGTAAGGGGAATGTAGAGAAGAATGAAAAATGTATCACGGTCAATAATAGACCAATCAATAGAAAGAAAAGCTAAACAAAGAAAGAAAATCATCGAAAAAACTAAGAAATAAGAAAATAACCGTAAATATCTTGTCCAATTATTAATCGTGATTCTTCTCGTTTGCAATTTAATTTCTATTTTTTGATTGGTATGATATTTATTAGCAAGGTAAACAAACACCAAATAATAGATCAATTCAAAATGGCCATCTACGGTTCCAATGATTTTAGCTGCCAATGAATTGTGAGCAGGAGAGAGATCCTCATAAGTAAAGGGGATAATTTTAGTTCTGTCTCCAAAAGGTTGGAAAGGCCAAAAAAGAGTAACCCCATCAAAGTAAAACAAATCCAATGCGACATGGATGACCATTCCAACTGTCAAACCAATAATAAAAGGAAAAAACATAATTCGAGCAGATTCAGAACTTAGACTAGCAAAAATTCCAATAACAATAATTAGTGAAATAACTACAAGGCTATGAGTCACGGATCTATGAAAAGCTATTGTCAAATCCGTATCAAACGTTAGTAAATATATCAATACACTTCCTAAGAGATCTAAATCGGGTATTACAGACCCAGTCACAAGCCCAACTCTAATATAATCATGTTTTGAATCAAGTCTACTCGCCAAGAGTAATCCTAACAAACCATGAAATCCAGTTGGGGGCATTTTGACGTTCAACTCATCGAGTTATATGAAAAAAGCCAAGGTTGATAATCTTCGAAGACTTTTACTAGTAAATTTTAATTAAAAAGATAATTGTACATATTATTTAGAAGTATCTGAAAAAGATACGAAAGAACAATTAGTGGAGACAATGTGAATGGTTATCCGGGCAACAGGTCGAGTAACACGAGTACTAAAAAGAGCGCTCCCTCAGGGTTTCCGAGGCGTGTATAAAATTAACATTGTAGGTTCAACAGGCGCGGGAAAAACGGCATTTTTAAGGTGTTTATTAGGTGATCTTTTTGAACCAAGAACAGAAGCCCCTCGCCGTTCAAAAACTGAAAATGAAGTTGATTCTACTCATACCTGGTTTCGTATCGGAAAACCTGAAAAAGAATCAACAACAACCATCTCGTTAAACACTGCTGGTATTCTTTTTGTACGCACGTTGTACAATTCAATCGAGTTCCATCCTGTTCAAATGGTTGACTCCTTATTGCTTCGTGATGATATTGAAGAGATTTGGCAATTAGTATTTTTTGATAATGCGGGGCAAGAACGTTTTGATTTCATGCCTCAACTTACAATGAGAGGATCAGACGCGGTTATTATACTTGCTGATGGTACAAACATGAGCAGTATCGAAAAAGTTTCGTACTATTTAGATCTGGTACGTGAGGAAGAGTATCGGGCAAGTGATGGTATGTTTAAAATACCAATTCTTGTCCTTATTAATAAAGCAGATCTGTTAGATCGTGGTTGTTTTATTGGTTTGAATAGTGTTCGACACATGATCGGTTCTGATCCAAATTATGATTATTCTGAAACCTCAATGGTTACTGGAGACGGAGTACACGATTCGGTCCGAATTTTAGTTTCACGATTAAGAGAAAATGCTATTGAAAATTGATTATCGATTGGACTCTATATTCATTAATTACGATTGGTTTTTCTCCTTTTTTTTTATTCATTAAATGCTACAACTGGAAATTCCAACAATTTTCCATAAATAAAAGGCAAACTCAATTTTTTTTTACACCATTCCTAAGTTTTCGAATCGTAGACAGAGTGAAATTATTTATAAAATGCTTGTTCTTATTGAAAAGAAAAGTATATGGGGCCATTTTGTTGTCAGAACGTAAGCTTGATGAAATTGAAACTATGTTCAAGAAGACTAAACGACCTAAAGTGATAATTGACAAATATCCCAAGATTGATAAAATTGGG
>JAEOTY010000332.1 GCA_016839625.1 Candidatus Hodarchaeota archaeon | reverse complement strand
TCCACTGCAAAGGATGAACAATCTTTCCATAAAAAGACCTTCCAAATATCAAACTAAAATATTGGGTACATGCTGCTGTTGGGTTACTCGCACTTCGTGAAATAATATCTTCTAATTGTTTTTCAGACAGAATTAAGGATTTTTTATCAGTTAAATAGTTATTTCTAAGGAAAAGATTCAATATATTAGGAGCTAGATGGACAAAAGGACAAAAGTAACTTGTAGCAATGGTAGAACACTTGGGAACATCATAATCTTTTTTTCCACCTTCTAAACCGTAAAGATGTCTCACCTGATAACCTGCAGTGCGTAAAAATTCAGAAAAACTGACATTTAGGTTATCTACGGACTTTTCATACCAATAATGCAGCTGGTCATCAACAGACATTCCTATTTTCTTAAGAAAAAATCCCATTTGAAGCCGATACGAATGAATTAAGCGCCCAGTTTTCTCAAAATCAGAAAACAGGTAGATCTTGCAAGGTGGAAATACCATAGGATACGAGTGTAAATCTTGGCCCTCAAATTCCATTCCAGCAAATTGAGATCGAATTTGGGTATGTTTTGCGAGATTTTTCTCGATTTCTTGCACAGCTTGGTCAATATTCTCATTTACTCCCAGCAAATCTTGTGTTTTCTCGATTTCTTTCTGGAGTTGTCTTTCAAAAGCCTTCTTAAGACTTCCCCGAAATGAAACCTCATTTGATATGACCCATCCTTTACGAAGATACCCTCGACGATTTGAAACCATCCAAGGTATTTGTGAGAAATGAACACAAATTAAGAAATCTCGTAATGATCCGCCTCGAGTGGAATGAAATTTTGCATACAATTCTGCTAAATTTTCATTTTGTAGCTCATCCATCTTAAATTTGAATTCTTCATATTCCATTACATTTTCAGGACTGAATATGCTTCTGAAAATGACTTGTTTTTCATCTTTTATTGTTCGATCAGAATATAAATACTCAAACAAGTCTCCCTCTGATTCTATAAGCCAAGCTTCTAAACGTCGGTTGGTAGCAGCAACTAACCGAAGTAGATACGCACCTAAACGGTAATCCTCGTAGCGTCTGCTTAGTGTGTCATCATCCTTAGGTGGAAAATGATCTCGAACGACTCGTGACCGATTGTGTGGTAGTTGTTCCAATAATTTCACACGATTCCATGCCAATCGTTTCCACTGTTCAATGTCAATGTCAAGATCAGGTGGTGATTGTAAAATGAACCAGTTTGGTAATGACAAGGTGGTTCCTTCTTTTTTCAACGTAAATTCTTTAACTTGTTGTTAACTACCATCTATCTCGGAAAATAACTTCTTGTAAGTCTCAGTGACCCCTTTTAAATAAGGTTATCTCTTCAGTAAACTATTAGATGTATCCTCAATCCAACTTCTCAAAAATAAATAAATCCAAACAATTCTTAAACACCGTAATTTCTCCCAAAAACCCAAATAAATGCAATTGGTGAGTTCCATTCCTAGTATTTATCTCCAGTACTGTATGAATAAGATGGCTATTGTTGAACAACTCATACCCAAAGGATCAGGTCTTGTTCTTGACGTCGGTTGCGGAGATGTTACGGTAGAGGGACATCTTTATTGTGATAAACGCCTGAGAGAAAATTATGAGGTTATTGGCATTGATCTTAATCCTGGAAAACGAGAGAATGTTATCCAAGCCAGCGCGGAACACATTCCATTTGCAGATCAGTCAATTGAATATGTTGTATCTTTTGACGTGATTGAACACATCAAAGAGTTTTCAGCAGTTGTTACTGATATGCTCAGAATCGCCAGCCATCGTGTAATCCTCATTGTACCAACGACAAAAAATAAATATATTCGCCCAATGTTCAATTTCATTCGTAAATTGCTGAGGGGGGTCGATAATTTCATCTTTCAAGGTCATTATTATGAATTCTATCCAGAAGAAATTTGTTGTTTTAAAGGAGAAGAGTTTTCGTGTAAGATGTTCACACTTAATTATCCAATTATTGGTGCTACTCTTTTTCACAGAAGAGGTTTAATTACTGCGGGTATTTATGTCTTTGATAGAGTGAAAAAATAATTATTATTGTTGTTTAAGAAACGTAATGTCTTCAACAGTGAAAGGTAAGTCTACATGGGGTATTTCTAAATTTTCATTAATCGCTTGATAATCGATCAGTGATTTGAGAACTTTCAACTCTTTTTCCCTTGTTTGTTTTTCCATCCGTGGAATCCATATTTTTAGAAAAGCAAGAGAAGCCCAAAAAGCATAAGGAATGGATGCTTGAACTAGAATCTTTACAAACGTTGGAGAGTTGTAATATGAATCATCATAAACAGGTGCATGGTCTTTTTTTCTCGCATCGGGGTTAAGGTGTCTATAAATATCATAGCGAACTTTATGTTCCAGATTATGAAATAGATAAAAAAACCATTCAGCCCAAATTTGTGGATTTGAACCTGTTCCTTGTGTTTGAATTCGATACTTGGCGGGAGATTTTTTAACTTTCCGTAAGTATTCCAGAATTTCCTCTTCTGTTGTACCTTCTAGATATGTAAAGCATCGTCCTATCATTTTAGGGTGATGACTATCACCCCCAGCAATCCCTGGTATCCCCAACTCACGAGCAATAATTTGTGTAAGATAATTGTGACGCTTAGATTGTAACCCGTTTACAATCTCTACCATTCGAAACCTTTTCAATACTGAAAAGTTAATCTCAAAACTTTTATGGTTGAAACCTCCTCCTGGTGCGCTTTGGGAGAGATCAAAAGGATGAGCAAGTACGTAAAGTCCATTATTTTCATCAAGATATTCTAAAAATTCTGGAAGGGGTTGAAAGCGTATTTTCCAAGGAATTTCCTTTAGTCCATAAACTAAAACGTGTGCCCAACCCTTTCGTTTCTGGTTATATTTGGTGATCTCCTGTCCTACAATTGGTGTAATGTCATTAAATTTGGACGCATAATGCAAAAAATGTTTGATACCTCTCATAGAATCATGGTCTGTGAGAGCTATTGCTCCTATTTTTCGTTTACGTGCTACTTTGATTATTAACTTGGGTGAATTCACAGAATCTGGATAATAGTGTTCTCCTCTCAATTTAGGTACTCGTAGGAGAGAATACCAGCTATGGTTGTGCATATCAGCCTTTGTAAGATCAGTCATTTAACCATCTCTCGATACGATACCTTGTTTTCCCCCACTGAAAGCTATTTCTAAGTCCAAAGATTTTAACCTTTTCATTAACAAATATACTATTATGATTTTGCCAATGGAATTCTAACTAATGAAAGAAACATTCCATGATGTTATAATTGGCTCACAAAAATTGATCGTTTAGCATTTTAAAGTTTTAAATCGCTTTTTCATTAAAGTCTTTGGATGAAACTTGAGTCTTTCCTAAAACATACACTATTAGCCCTACTAGAATTAAGAAATAAAACTTAACGAGTTGAACTAAAATTGCCCCAGAAACAGCTACAGTAGACCCTAATCCTAAACCTATGTCTAAGAAAACTGAGAGAGTGATTTCTTTCAAGCCTGCCATTCCTGGAATTCCAACTGGGATAAGATCTGCTGTTCCACCTAAGAAATTAACAGCTGCAACTTGATCTATTAATATGGGTATATTAATAGAATGAAGGATGAAATAGATGGAAACCCAGTGAGCTACTTGAGAAAAAAATGCTAAAAGCAAAGCAATAATTGAAATGAATTTATTTTTTGCCAGATAGTTGAATTGGATGCTAAAATCATCAATCATCTTTTCAGATGGTTCTATAGCACTTTTTGCTAACGTTCCAATGAGAGGTGAATAGCTAAGGCCCGTCAAAGCTGTTGATAAAATTTTTTTTGCTGCAATAGGAGATTTTGCAATAAGAACGAACAGAGTTACCGCTAAAATGGAAATAAATGAGATGAATATTATGAAAAAGACCCCCAATTCCTCGGGTAAGGGGTGACCAGTTAAATTTTCTGCAATATTGCTAAAATATGCTAGGATTGCGAAAGCTAAGAAAACTGAGACAGGGATGAAAGCTAACAGACCACAAAGTTTGTGAGCAACAACACTTGAAAGGATTTCACCACTAGTCGCATAGCGATTTTCTTTTTCATTGATAAACTCTTTTTTTCCCAAAACAACTCTCATGATAACCTCAACAGCTCCAGCGCTTGGAATAAGTAGCCCATATGAAAAAGAAGAGAGCTGGATCCTATAAACATTAGTAGTGGAGGGATGTATGGAGGAGATCCCCAGAAGAACCTTCCATGCAACAGTGTCGAGTAAAACAGCAAAAAAGGTAAAAATCGTCCCTAAGATCAGTATTAATAACTCTGCACTTAAAATGACTTCAATCATGGTAATTATACTTACATTTCCTAGATATAGATAGATCACAAGAGCTATTGCAGCAATACTGAGCAAGAAAAGGGTTTTTTTATCAAATGCTTTTCGAAGAGATATTTCAGTCTCATCTGCAAAAAATTTGGATGATTTTTCCACAAAATTGACCTCAATCCTTATCCTGAGGCGAGGTCTTATTAGGTTATCTTTTTTGTTCTAATTATGTAGGAATATTAACCGTTTTTGAACAAAATTGTTTGTACGAGGTTTGGAACATGTTCCTTATTCGTACAGGCTGAAACCAATTACAGCTCCTATTGACTAGACTTTTGATAAAATCATCGCCAATTACTTTTCTCAAGATATTTAATGCTCCATTTACATCAGCATTAATTAAGTGGTTTAAACTTTGAAATAAACCACGATTAACTCGCTTACCTAGATAGTGCTTATGGTTTTGAATTGGTTCTAAGTCTAAAGCACTGCATTTAGACGTGTATCTCTCGTCCATCTCATGAATTTTTATACTTACTAATTCTGCTTTGTATTTCAACATCTGTTTGAGTCTTTCTAGGGGAATATTTACAAAATTTTGATTGTTTGGTTTACCTAATTTGATACCGTCCTTGATACCCTTCAATTTACCGATACAAATATTTCCTATCTTATTTTGCAAACAATAATCAATAATAAACCGACTTGTCTTATGTAAATAATCATATATAACTGCATTTCGATTAGTGGCAAGATTGTCCAAAATTACGGTAGAACCTTTAATATTTTGTTTATCTTTTATTGAAGACAACTTGGCTTTATTTTTGTTCCATTTTTGATTGATTGATTTTAGTATGTTTCCTGAAATAATTACGGGTCTTTTGTTTTTATTCTCTATCATTGTTACCAGATTATTTAAACCTAGATCTATTCCAAGATAAGAGTTGTAATCTAAATCCAAATTTAAAACAGATGTATTATAAATCACTTCGATTTCAAAATAGTTTTTACTAGGTAAAATTCTAATTTGTTGATATTCCCCAAAATTAATATTTCTAGTGTGGTGTTTTGGAATATAAAGTTGAATTGGATTCCTAAACTTCGGATATTTAGATTTGAACGCTTTTGACATAGTTAAAATAATTAGCTTCTTGTCTTGAATTTTACTGTTTTGATTAGTAAATATGAGTAGAAAATGTCCATCTTCTGGTTTATGACGTGGGGGATTGGGTTTCCCGCTATATTTGTCAGGGTTTCTCTTCCAGTCTTTTATTGTCTTAAAAAAAGAAGTCCAATTTTTATCAACAACTTTCAATATCTGTTGGGAAGTCTGAGCTTTTAATAGCCTATAGTTGTTTGAATTCTTAAGCTGATCATTAAGCTCAGTGTACCGTAGCCACTTATTACTTTGTAGAAGTTCTTGGTAGATCAAATAATTAGCCTGATTATAGAGATTTTTAGAAATATGACAGAGCTGACTTAATTGCTCAAACCCAGAGTAATAACGAAATTTATACGTTAATCTCATTGTGGAACGCCTGAATTCTTGTAAACTGTGTAAATTATTGAGTACATTGGAATTTCAGAAAAGATTTTAATGAGAAAATATCCTGAAAGATTTCTTGTTTTGCTGAAACCGATTCCAAGTCATTAACAACAATTTTCTGTTTACTAAATTCTTGAAATAAAACTTGAAATAAAGTGAATCCAATTCTGCGATGTTTCATTTGGTGATACCGTGTCAGAAGGGAGTGTTAATGATTAAAAAGTTTTCAGGCCTCTGTCAAATTATCCCTCGGCATACTTTGAACTGCTTGTTGTTCAGGTCTCTCACAATGCGTACTCACATGGATAATTTTGTGAGATAGTCTTTCTAGACTTTTATCAGTATTTCTTCCCGCTTTTGAGCTGGTGGGATTCTATGCGATTCCTTTATGATTACAGAGGATATTAAATCAGAATCTTAAAATGCAATATAGATTAATTGAAAAAAAGAATTAAAATTTATAACCCAAATAAATCATTTATTATTATTGCAAAGCTATATAAATAGAAAAAGATGGACTGTAATGGACATTTCAGAGTTAGTCTTTACCTCCTTAGGCCCTCTTCTCTATAATATCATTTTCATCTCACTATGGATATTATGGTTCGTTTTCCATACTGAAGAAGAGAATCAAAAGATAAAATCTTTTTTCAAGAGATATTTGGCTGATAACCGTTTGTTTTACTCCATCACAGGAATATTGATCGTGATTTTTCTTTTTTTATTATTTTCGTATGCAATAGCCAACACAGATGTTGATGATGCAATAACATCTGCAGTACAGGCTTTTCTTGATGGACGTAATCCCTATCAAGAAGACGTTGTGGAACACCATACTCCCTCTGGAATTGTATATGGTCGCTATCATTATTTCCCTCCTGATTTACTCACATATAGTATATTCTACCATTTTTTCGGTTCATTCTTATTTCCTCTTCTGAGTACTTATTGGTTTGTCCCCCTGCATTTTCTTCTTTTAGTTCCAAGTTATTGGATCGTTACATGCATTGTAGATTGGCCACACCATAAAATTCTCCCATTCTTTTTGCTTTTGGTTACACCATTTCTATTTACAAATTCAATGCTCATGTTGTTTTTCTTTTTGATAGGATATTATTTATATGAAATAAGGGAACAGTTTACTCTAGGTATGGTGTTTTATGTATTAGCTGCCTCTGTTAAATACATGGTTGGTTTCATAATCATTTTCTATTTCTATCGAACTTTACGAGAGCTCCAGAAGGAGGAAAATCTATTACGGAACTGGCAATATGTTGGACAAAAACTTACTCCGTATTTTGTTTCTAGTCTTGTTTTGACGATATTTTCCTTACCATTTGGTGTAATTGATGTTATTATTTCGGTTTTTATCTATCAAGGATTTACTCCTTTCCGAGAGGAGGTTGCACAGTCAGCTGGGCCTCTTCTTATTGAAGTTCTTAAGCTAATCAAATTAGAATCCCTGTATCTTCCTATTGCAGGAATCGTTACTATTCTATTTCTGGTCTTAGTAAGAAATCAGCCTACTTTTGATCAAATTATCCATTTTTCTTTCCTTTCAATGGTCATTCTCCCTTTCTATGCAACAGAACTGTTCATCACCCTTCCTTTTTATTGGTGGTTTAAAGAGGGTGTCAAATCCTTCACAAATGGCAATTCCGGAAACCTTCCACCAAAATAATCGAGTGAAAAAAATTAATTTTAAAAAGAAGCTATCGTTTTCTATCCGCAATAGTAGTGATAGTAGAAATACTACGCACAGAAAAACGTTCATCTACATAAAGAATGCGTACATGTTTCTCTTCGGAATCAGTAAGTCCATGAATATCAACAACTTGGCAAACTCCAGAGATGGAAGGTTTATAATCATTTTTATTCATTTTTAAAGGGATTGCCTTCTTGCATATATCGCAGGGTTCGCAATTAAGATCTACTAGATCGCTTTTGGCAGACATTGTCCATTTCGCCCGTGGTCTTCTGTGAAAGAACTTCTCTCCGTAGAGCTTCAAAAACCTTTGCTAATTTTCTGTATCAACTTCCGTACTTCAAGAGGGAAAACGTGTGTGAGGATATGCTTTGTATCGTAGACTATCAGAACTCTTTACGAGGTATTGATAGCCTATCTATAAGGCAATATGTAAGAGTGAGTTACACTTTATACTGATAATCAACTGAAGAAGACATTTTCACCGTTTCTCTTTATTCTAATTATGTTTAATGATAATATTGAACTTTTTATTAGAAAAATTACAATCTCCCTAAAATATAAAGTAAACTTTAAATGTGAACTTGCTTTCTAAAAAAATAACTAAACCTGACTATTCAAAATGATAATCGGGGATTCTATTTGTGGATGACGAAGAACTTGTTGTAGACACTCCTTGGGGGAAGCTAGTAACATCCAAGGGACTGAAAATTCTCCTGACAGGATTTAAAAACGATATACAAAAATTAGAAGAAGCTCTAATCCGTATTGAAACCAGATTAAGTGAAACTGAGGGCGCACAATCAAATGAAAATGTGAAAAGCCGAATTCAGGCAATTGAAGGTTCTTTAAAATCATTAGAAGATTCTATTCAAGAATTTCGCGAAAACCAAACAGGGTTTGCTGCACATATGAAAAAAACGCTGCAGCTTTTTTATGCTCGTCTAGACGATTTGATTATCAAGGAAAAAACACAAGATTCTACATCGAAATAAGGAAGAAATTTAAAGAATAGTATTATCTCCTGCGAAAGTAAAAACCGTTTGAATACGAGCTGCTAGTTTTTTTCCAATTTGTGGAACTTCCATCAATTCTTCCAAATCAGCTGATGCAATGGCTTTTAAGGTTTTAAATTTGTCCATTAAACCTTTTGCTTTTGTAACGTTTATTCCAGGAATCGCAGCTAACATGAACATGTGAATTTCTCTTAAATTTTGCTCTTTTCTTGACACAGAGGGAAGTAAAGGTTTTGTAGTTGAATCTCCCTGTTCACGTCTAGCCAATTGATACAAAAGGGCCGCTGTCTCCAAATCACTGAGAGTAAATACAACGGGAATACTAAAATCAAGTATTATCGAACTAATTGCACCCATAACACTGTTTAAATGAATTTGACGACCTATTTCTTCAGATTCCATTTGAATCAATAAAAGAGGAAACCTTTGTTGAGCCAGTCTTGCCAATTGGGAATGTTGTCCAGGTGATACAGGTTGAAATAACCTTCCATCAATTATTGAATCAATAAAATCTGAATATGTTTTACGTTCTACGATCAAGCGGTCCGAAAGGACATAATCACCTACTTCTAACTCCTGTGGTTGTAAACGAGCTCCATGGTTTTTGAGTAATTTGGGTATTCGACTTGTTGTTTCTCGTGTATCTATGATTATTTTCGGTTCTGAATACTTCTTATCGAGCTGGCTCTTCTCTTCTTGTTTAGATATGAATTGATCTAATGTTCCTCTTCTTTCTTGTACTTTTTTGTCTTCTAACATAGTGGGTAAATCATTTTTAAGGAATTTATTCATCTGTTTATCCTTTCTCTTAATCGCCCAATACATTGCCTCATCGCGAGTCCCTTTGGTTACAAGATGAATGACACGCGATCTTTTCTTCCGTCCTCTTCCTTGACGCTGGATTGCCCTTACAACCGAGGGTACTGAGTCATAAAACACGACTAAATCGCAATTTCCAACATCTAGTCCTTCCTCTCCTACTGAGGTGCTAAGTAGGATCCTTAAATCACCCCGCTTGAATTCCTCAATAACACTTAACTGTTGTTTTTGTGTTAAACCTTTGTCATCCTTAGAACTAGAATGCCCAATGAATATTCCACTGTAAATGCCATGATTTGAAAGTTCTGAATGCAAGAATCGAATTGTATCTCGATAGTTACTGAAAACGATAATCCTAGAATCTGGGGAAGAACTCGTCCTTGAAATATCGGAGATTTCATCTACTAAATGCCGAAGCTTCGGATGGATTATTGAACTGTCTGAAATTATTTTCTCTACAGCTATAATTTGGTCATCTTCTAGAAATATCCGTAATGCCTTTGATGAGGATTTTCGGCGCCATTTTTGAAGACTGTTAAGCGCCTGAGGAAATCCTTGGCTATCAACAAGTTCTTTAAGATGCTGGACTCTAATCAAATTGGAACTAAATATTAATAACTCACCATATTCAGGATCTTGCTTAGTAAGCATTACAACTTGCTGGTGTATATTTAAAGCCTCTTTTTTACCTAGGTATTTGAAATCCAGAGCTCTTGGTATTCGTTCTCTTAAAGCTTTTACTAATTCATCTTGATAGGTCTGCAGAATGTTGAGGACAGATTCATATTCCTCGGGAAGGTTTATCCAGATAACTTTAGGTGTATGGATTGAAATATACTCACTAACATCCAGATCACTAGTATCTGTGACAGAAATCTTTGATATTCTGAGATTGTTACATACTTCCATAATTTTCTCTGGATTGTTCCCTGGTGTTGCTGTGAATCCGACAATTTGACATTGGGCTTGAGAAGCAATTCCTACATAAGAATAATCGCCAGTAGCTCTATGAACTTCATCGATACACAGCAATCCAGTTTGTTGAAAATCTAACCGGTCAAAAGTAAGATCATTTTCGATGGTTTGGGGTGTACCCACAATTATTTTAGCATTTGAATAACTTTTTTCCCGTTTTGGAGGGGGAACTTCCCCTGAAACCTCAAGAACCATATCAGATGAGAGATTACCTACGAATTCCAACAACATTTCCTTTATCTGGTGAACCAGTGGCCGAGTCGGGGTTAATATGAGAATCTGTTTATTTGGATCATTTTTAAGGTAATAGGCTGCTAGATACGCCATAATAACAGTTTTTCCTAAGCCTGTTGGAAGGACGACAAGTGTGTTACCAGGATTTGATACACATTCAGAAAATATAACTTGTTGGTAGATTCGTGGTTCAGTATTAGTTAAAAATTCGTCCATAGCAAATCTGACTCTTGGAACCTAGGAATTACTCTCATCTGATCCTTTTCCTAAGATTATTAAGATTTTTTTAATTAAATAGCTCTTAATTATTTATTCATCTAATCTTTTAAAAATCCACACAGTGTTTGTTGGAAATATAGAGAAGAAGTATTGAGTTTTAGCTTTTCTAAATATAGAAATTGATATTCAGGGTTGGAGATCAGTGGAGACGCTTCTTAGAGAAAAGGTTTCTTATTAACTCGACATAAGAAATTGTCGAATGCTACAAATCAAAACGGAAATGACCTCTTAAGAAAAATTTAATTCATCCAGAATTAGTCTAGCAGTGAAGAATAGTATTACATGAAAAAATGCTTTTAGTAAAAATATCCTTAAAAAGGCAACACTTAGCTGTCTTTCAAGGTTTGCTTAAACAATAAGAAAAGTGAATAAAATGGCTGAAGAGGAAGAAATTCAAGAAGAAGTAGTACCACTTACTGAACAAAAACGTGAGATCATTGTAGATCTTTGGCGCACTAATTTACACGGAGAAGAACTCGGAATAAAACAAAATGAACAATATAGAGCGAAATCTCGAGGATTCACAAAGCATACCGAGTTGTTTGGGAAGGTTTCTGAGAAAAAAAAAGGGAAAGAAGAGGATCTCGGATATTTAGGCTACCAGAAAGATGAATGGGATGAGAAAAAAGAAAAATTAGAACGCCGTTTAGTAATCAAGCTCTTTTCAAAATCAATGTACCATCAAGGAACCTTAGAAGAAATGGTTGGTCGTGAATTCAGTAATTCTTTAAGCGCCAAGCATGATTATCCAAGTTTTAATTTAATGGTAGATGATTATGAATATTTAATTAAGTTGAGCAAGAATCGAGGTGGCTGGTTTGTTTCAGAATGCTTCAACTTCCGTATTGATAAGGAAAAAGGATTCATTCCAATCATTTTAAAACATAAAATGGGTCTTGGTATTGATTTTCGTGTTATCAATGGATTTGGAAACAAACAATTTGGATTTATCAATGGACATAAGTTCGATGTTGGTGGGAGATATGATATCAAATTGAAAACAACAGACGAACAGCTGTTAGATAATGCTATTGTACGAGCCTTGATCTTGTTTGCTGGGTCTTTGAAATTTCATAAGGAAATCCATGAAAAAATTCGCAAAGGTTCAAAGAAAATAAAAAAAGGTGAGTGGGTTCCTCCACTTTCGAACAAAGAGTTAGATCTTGAACGAAACCCTAGATCAATTCTTCACAGATAAAAAAACCTTGGGAGTACTAATACATTGATTCCTGACGAAGAGAGTTTAGAATTTCTTATAGAGCATCTGAAGTACATGATTGAAGAACAACCAGATCGAAAGGTAGAAAAAATATCTGATCTGACAGATGTGCTTTCTGATTTCATGTCCACATTTCTTGTAGTTGTGGATTCATTAATCTCAACTAGCCAACGGAGATTCCGAGCAATAGACGAAAAATTAGGAGAGTTTGAAGATCTTCTCTTAAGTTCGTCCGTCAAAGGAATCTCAGAACTTTCTGAACTGTCACAAGCTACTGAAAAGAGACCTTTAACAGAAATGGAAATCCAAGAACAGGAGATCCTATCTAAGGTAACAAAAATCCCAAGGATTCCATCTAAAGAGGTAGTTACTCCACCACCCCCACCCCCAACAACAACACCAGGCTTGGCTCCCTCTCCAACTCCCACGAAAGAAGCTGTTCCTGCATCCGAATCCAGAGAAGTCTCTTCGGAGACCCCTATGGAATTATCAGAAGATATGGAGGTAGAAGATCTCGCCGCTTTTGCATTC
>JAEOTY010000331.1 GCA_016839625.1 Candidatus Hodarchaeota archaeon | reverse complement strand
CCATTCGGAGATTTATAGATAGATTTTGTAGACATCTATATCACAGATTACTAATACTAAACAAAATCACTTATCACATAAAAGAAAAGAGACTTTAATTAAAAGAGTAATGATTGAGGAAAAACTTGGATCTTCTTGTAGAATTTTATAATCTCAGCTTTAAGAAAGAATCCAATCAAATCTCTTTTACCCATGAATTTATTGCGTATTTTTCTGTAAATCCAGTTACATCGTATAAACGGTTAGCTGCAGGATTATTTGCAGCGCCATCAATATAGAAAAATGGTGGATTATACTTCATTGACCGTTTGATTCCTTCTAATAATAATGCTTTTCCTAATCCAAATCTTCTATAATCAGGATTAGTTCCCATAGGTTCTAAGCTAATGATTTTACTATTTGGATCGAGTCGAAAGGTACAAAAGGAAGCAATTGTTCCGTCAGGCGTTACAGCAACAAGATCTAACTCTTCTCGATAAAATGAACACCGAGCAATCCATTCTAATACTTCAGCGGAAAACCACTCCCCATGACCAAATACTCTCCTAATTAGTAATGCCAACTGAGCAAATTCAGTTCGCTTAATTGGTCTAATATTAAAGTTTTCAGGACACGTATAATCAGAAACAGGTGAATCACCTTTACGGATTCTATAATATCCATAAATTTGCTCATGTCTATAACCTAATTCAGTAAGCAAGGCTTCGCGTTGAGTATTTCCTTCCAAAATATTGATACTGAACTTTTCTTCTTTTTCTTGGTTTTTCTTTACCGTTCTAAAATGCTGTTCAATCCATTCTATCATTTCTCGCTCTACATACCGATAATCGGGATCGACATGAAGAAAAAAGTCTTTAGGAGAATCACGAGTGGTTAAAGCAACGATAGTCTTTTTTGGTGGAGTAATTGTATCCTCAACATTTTCCCAGATTCGAACACCATCTTCTCGTGTTTCACTGCTGTTTTCAAAACGGTCTGGAAACCAGTTTTCATAAGATTTAGTTCTCTCATATAGCTCTGCTAGAAATTTCATGATAGAATTAAAATCTTTGTCTTTATTATAGGATCGTGCTTGTATTAACATCTTTGAATCATCTAACAGAATTATTATGTCTTACACAAGAATTTATTCATCATTTTTAAAGATAAACAGTTCTTCAATTGATGTTTCAAAAACCTTCGCAATATTATATGCTAGTTTAAGAGAAGGATTATACTTTCCCTTCTCTAAGAACACAATAGTTTCCCTTCTCACACCCACTTTATCAGCAAGTTCCTTCTGAGTTAAGTCATACCGTGCTCTATACTCTTTAATCCGGGTTTTCATGAGTGTCCCACTCAACCTTTCTGCTCGAACCAATAATAGCCAAGATAATACAATGTTACTCCTACCGCAATTATAGGTCCAGTCACGGCAACAAAGATGATTTCATTAATCACATTCATTGCATTTAAAAGAATCAAAATCAGGAAGGAGACGAAAAAGAATCTAAATGCCAACTCAGCGGCCCTTAATCTGTTACGCTCGGATCGTTCATCATGTTTGATTTTCAGTTGACCTTCTTGGCGATGTTTGAACTCCTTAAACGAATAGAGTAAGATTAACATACCAGGAATGATAAGAAAACCACTCATTACCTGATAGATTATATCTTCAAGTAATAGAAATCCGAAGACGCCTACCAGAATATTAACTATTCCTATTAAAGCAGGCACTATTAAAGGGAACGAGCTTTGCTTTTGAGTTTCAATAGCCATTTTCTCAACCTCTTATATACTAAGGACTAATATTTCTCCATTAAACCATCTTCTAGCTCCAAAATAAGCCACACATACAAGGATCGTAATGATTAATGCTAATATGGAATAGACAACGATAATTCTCATTTGTAAAATCCCGAATAACAAGAAAAATATCATAAAAATGATTGATAATCCACCCACGGGCATTAAAATAACCCCACCTCCCTCTGCAATCGTCGGAAACCTGGATGTTCCTATTATAAAAATAAACGTTGTTAGAATCACGGAAAGAGGCCCAATTGCAAATAATAGCAATATTATTGAAATATCCACCGAGTCAAGAGACAAGAGAACCAACCCTGACAAAATCACTTCTGTAGCTAATCCTGCAATGATACAAGCCATACTCTTGCCAAGAAAAATCTCACTCTCAGAGATTGGGGCTACAAGCAAATGATTGATTGTTTTCCACCTTATTTCACTGATGAAAGAATTAATGCCAACAAGCGTCGTAACCATAGCAGGGATGATCAAGAAGAACATAAAGCGGATATATTCACTTTCAGGTTCGGTTTGAGAAAATGCTTCCAACAATCGGGGGATAAATACTAACATTGGTATTCCGATGGAAAATAACATTGGCAGAAGAACACGCTTTGACCCGAAACGGATTTTTAATTCCTTTTTACAGATTGCTGCTGCTATATCAATCATGATTCTCACCTAATACTGCAAAGTATACATCTTCTAGTGAAGAGGTTTTCAACCTAGTCTTGATTTGAGAGATTTTTCCCTCGCAGAGAATCTCACCTGCGTTAATAAGTGCTACTGAGTCACACACTTTTTCCGCACGTGCTAAAAGATGTGTCGTCATCAGTATCGTTTTCCCTTCTTTTTTTAGGTTTAGGATCAAATTGAGAACTTCTTTTGCCATGAGTGGGTCAAGGCCTGATGTAGGTTCATCTAAAAAAAGAATCTGTGGATTATGCATCAACGCTCTAGCCAAATTGACTTTTTGTTTCGTCCCTTTTGAGAGGGTTGAAACAGGAACGTCTTTCTTTTCCTCTAAATCGAAAAAATCAATCAATTCCTTGATTCTCCGTTTCCTTTCCTGCTTACTGATTCGATATAACCTTCCCGTAAAGTCAAGGTTTTCGATAATTGTTAGACTGGGATAAAGACCAGAATCCTCTGATACATAACCTATCAATTGTTTGATCTTTATTCCCTCTCTCGTAACATCATACCCCGCAACGGTCGCTTTACCATTTGTAGGCTTTATCAATGTCGCTAATATATTCACAGTAGTAGTTTTACCAGCACCATTGGGACCCAGATAGGCAAAAACCTCTCCGACTTCAACATGAAAGGTAATATCTTTTAGCGCAGTGAATCCATTAAATTTTCTGGATAAATTTTCGACTTTTATCAATTATTTTTACATCCAGTATAATGTTAATTATTTCTAACATGTTAACTATTTCTAACACTCGTGCTTAAAAAGGTTCAGGTAGTGGAAAAAGAGTCTAATATATTCACCAACAATTTCTCGGATTCCTATGTTTTGATAACATATAAATAAGATAGGATCTCTGTAAAAAACACCGACCCCACTTTCGTTAAGTTAAGACCTGAAATCAGAAAAAGGAAAACTCTTGCAACCTACCCTCCCTATGTGATTTCACTCAGTACTTAGACTACTCCTGAAACTTTTTAATTTCCTTGTTGAAAAGAGGTGTGTCTTCCAAATTAATCTCCTGGATTTTTGGACAGGTGTGTAACGGTGTCAAATCGATCTTTTCAAACCTATTCCCTGACAAATTTACTGTTTATATGTACAAAGAACAATACCTCACATTAATTAAAAAAAGCGGATTAGAGGTTGAATTACTGACTGGAACTTATCAAAATGAACCAGTTTCACCTACATCCCAATTGATTTTTCAATTAAAGTTAAAAAATATGTAAAAACTTTATAAAGCCCCTCACGAACAGAATCAAATGAATAGTCCGCATCTAATATATCTAGCTGTTTCAAAATTTCAATTTCACTTGATATCTTCTCCAAAAAAGACATTCTACTCCCTCTAAATGATTTACTTTTTAGCAGAAAGGGATTTCATAAAATTTTATGAAACAAATTAGTGGTTAATCGAAGCTAACCGAAGCTAACCGAAGAATCATCCAAATTATTAGTATTTCTTCCTCTGTGGTTTTTTCGGAAGATCGATCTTGATCAATTACATTGGTATGCATTTGCTGCGGGCCTTGGTTTTGGGACTGGCGAAATCTGGTTCTTAGCGTCGGTATTGGCTCAGGATCCGTATATTAGTTCTCTCCCCTGGCACTATTTTCCAAGAATCAATATCAGTAATTTTTGGGAATATCGATCCGTTCTTCATCCGCAGCAGTATCAAAAAAGAATACTCGCCCATTAGGATCAGTAAAGATTGAACTACCTGTCCCATTTT
>JAEOTY010000330.1 GCA_016839625.1 Candidatus Hodarchaeota archaeon | reverse complement strand
TGTACTTCTAAATTATCTTTAGATAACAGAAGGAGAAACCTCTATATGGTGTAAATGATATGTCAGAATATGAATTTGATAAAAATCAAGAACAAGTGATTAAAAATGTAGCAACAAGATGCATTGTTCAAGCAGTTCTTCTAGCTATAGGCGGAATCATGGGAGTTCTAACAGAGCTCATCTTGCTTGCTAATAAACAATTTATGATTGCCATTGCATTGATGGCACAAGCTGCTTTGCAAATTGTTATGGGTATTCTCTTTTTTCGACCTGCAGACAATTTTAGGCGTATAGCGGGCACGCAAGGCCGTGATATTTCTGAGTTGATGATAGGACTTAATGATCTGAGTGTGGGCTTCAAGATTATAGTGTTCTTAGTTCTTGGTAGCGTTGTTCTCGATCTTGTTATCATACTCTTAACTTTATAAAAAAGGAGTGATATGAATTGGCAGAATATGAATTTACTGAAGAACAAAACAGAATTTTTACCGCACTTTCCAAATGGATGTTGTTATTAGCAATTGTAGTTTTTCTCGGTGGAGTTGCTACTGTTGTACAATGGTTACTTGACCCTCCCGCAATATTACTACTAGCTAATGGCCTTATGTACATCGTGCTAGCAGTGACCATTTATCTTCCTGTTGATAATATCAAGCGTATCGTCGAAACGGAGGGTAGTGACATTAAAGAACTAATGATTGCATTCAACGAATTAGATAAAGGATGGTTGCTTGCTAATATTGCAATGGCACTCAGCCGCTTAGTGATACTGCTAATTTTAGTAGCTGCAATATTAAGTGTACTTTAGAGTGAGAGCCAATACGAGTGTGAGCAAAAGCTTACCTCCATCATTCTTTTTTCCATTCTGGTCCTTGGAAAACCTCAAATATTTCCGTGAATTCCCCTAATTTTACCCAAAACAGCTCAATCACTGTAGTAATACAAATATTCCCGTAAAAAAAATGTAGAAACAAAAGAAGAGAAAAGTCCTAGGATTGATAATAGTATTACCATCGCTGTAGCCAAATAGCCTAATAAAGGAGTGATACTATAGCCTAACGAGTTAAATTTCATAAGATAAGTTGTGCTATGTCTTCCTCCAACACCAGGTACAAATCTAGTATAAGCAACATTATCAAGAATGAAAACCAATCCAACAAGGGAGACAATTTCCAGCTTCCTGGTGAAAAAACAGTCTTTTTCTCGGATAATCCTTTGAAAAGCATAGACTGATAATACTAAAATCAGGACAAAACCACCAATCGTGAAGCCTTCAAGATCAAAAATCCCCACTTGAAAGGTATCATAATCAGAAGTCAATCTATACCAAGGAAATAGTATGGCTACTAGGCAAAAAAGGCTTTGAAAGAAATATTTACTAATCATAAAGATATTTAAGAAGGTGCGATACTTTCTGAGTTTCTCTGACAATCTTTCTCTTTCGAGAAATTTATCTACGTCTTCCATCACATTCAATTAGATACGAATTAATCATTCAAAAAAGCTTACATTATGGAAATTTCTCTTTGATTAAATTTTTAAAAGTATTTTTCTTAAGATACTTTAGAAACAATATATCTTATGCAATAAGTCATATAAGGGGAATAAATGATTAAACACGAGCATCCAACATTTTTAGCCAAAAAAACTCGATAATTCTAGAAGATTCTCATTTTTTTCTTTTCATTTCGAGTTATGTTGACAATAAAACTCTGTTTATTATTGCTTATTGCTCGAATAAACAGTCAATTCTACGAGACAAGTTAGAAATAACCTTCTGTATTTATCATAAATTTTAAAAACTCTAATATAACCTATTTTGACTGTTATTTCAATTAACTTTTGAATAGGAACATAATTATGGTAAAATCTAATCCTCACCTTGAAGAAATTGCGAGTAAGGTTGATCTGACAACAGAGGATCTTGACGCGATAGAACAAACCAGAAGACATCGAAAAGGACTGCATCGTAGACTCGTTGTTTTTGAGACGATCATAGGTTTAATTTCATTTATATCTGGTTTTACACTTGCACCATTCTCTGAAATATCAGGTTATCCATATTTCCAATTTCTGCTAGTAGGGAATGTTTCTTTATTATCTCAAAAAAAGAAAAGAAAATCATTGACTGGTTTTATTATCCTAACAATAATAATATCACTAGTGGGTGGGGTTAGTGGATATGTTTTTAGTTCAATCTTTAAAACATCAGTTGTTTCAATAGTTCAACCTACTTTGTATGGTGTATATTTAGAGGATCGCTGAGATAAATCAGAATTAATACAAGCTGAAAAGATCTTGCTTCATTCATTAGAATGCGCGATTTGGGAGACAACCCTTAAGTGCAACCTGAATTGTTCACATTGTGGATCATCTGCTGGTATTGCCCGAGATGATGAACTAGACACCGATGAATGTCTTTCATTATGCGAACAGCTTGCAGATATGAAGTGTGATAATATCGCTCTTATGGGGGGTGAACTTTTCTTAAGGGATGATTGGTATGACATCTCCAGATGTATAAAAGATCTGGGAATGAAATTAAGTCTGGTATCCAATGGCCAAATAATTGATCGGTATATCGATGAATTGGCAACACTGAAACCAACAGTTGTGGGTATTAGTCTTGATGGTTTACGCAAAACTCACGAAATTATCAGGGGAAAGACTGGCTCTTTCAACAAAGCAATTAAAGCGATAAATTTACTAAGGAAAGAGAAAATCCAAACAACAGTTATTACTACAGTAAGCAAATTAAATTTTAAAGAACTACCTCAACTAAAAGATCTGATCTTTAACAAGGGTATAAACTGGCAAATTCAGTTAGCAACACCCTTTGGTAATTTTACTGAGGATCAAATGCTTTCTTATGAAGAGTTTTATGCAGTTGGCTTATTAATTGCTGCATTAAGAGCTAAACATCACTTCCACAACATGCCTGTGGTTGGAGCTCATTGTATGGGTTATCATTCTACAATCATGCCAAATTTCAAATGGAACGGGTGTACCGCGGGGAGAAGTTCAATGGGGATTACCAGCAATGGTGGAATTGTTGGCTGCCTTGCTATGGGTAATAACCGTTTTATTGAAGGCAATGTTCGGAACCAAACATTAAAATCTATCTGGTATGGAAAAGATAGCTTTTCATATAATAGAAAATTCTCCACTGCAAAATTAGGTTCTTTCTGTGCTAAATGTCGTTTTGGATCGAATTGTAAGGGAGGATGTAACTCTGTCTCGTTTGCAACGACAGAAAAATTTCACAATGACCCATTTTGTTTTTATCGAATAGAAAAGGAGATTCTAAAAAAATAAAACAGAGGGGGCAAAAAAAATTACATGACAGAAGTTAAGAATCATGCTGGAATCACTCTTCATTTAGGTTGTGGCGGAAATTACAGGCCAGGTAATATTAATATTGATTTATTCGATCTAACTGTTGCAGATATGGGTACACATGTTGCATTTTTGCCATTTAAGGCGAATAGTATCCAAAAGATCAAATCTTATCATTTACTTGAGCATTTTGATTGGGTTGAAGTTAAATATCTCCTTAATGAATGGTTCAGAGTATTAGAAAATGGAGGAAGAGTGATCTTAGAAATCCCTGATTTAGAGTCTACAATAACACAACTTGCCACCCAAAAAGATATTCAGTCCCAAACATCAACTTTACAATGGATATATGGAGTGAATGAATCAGGCATGAGACATAGAACTGGTTTTACATACCAAGTCCTTTTCAATTTCTTATCATCAGTAGGTTTTGTTGAGATTAAAAGAGGAACTCCTGAATCACATTTATATGAAAAAGGAATACGTATTGAATGCAAAAAACCATTAAAGAGTTGGAAGAAAGAGAATAATCTTATACACCAATTTCGAGTAGAATTTAGTCATCTTATGTTTTTTGGACGGATAAAAAGCCTGTGCATATTAGAGAAAAGTCATATTGAAGTTGTTGAATCGCTTTTACAGATAAGAAAACATTCTACTGAGACTAAACTTCATCTTAAAGCGATTTCACGATTAACAATCTGTAATCCATCTTTTGCTATATTATTGTTAGATTTATTGAGAAAAAATTCACTAATATCAGGAAAACGTTATACTCAAATCCTTTCGTTATTGGAATATTTAATAGAAATAAATTTTCACCAAAAAAGCTTCACCTTATGGTTTTTGAGGAAAAAAACACCTGGAAGAATGAACGAGGAATTTCAAACATTTATCAATGAACTGGAAGAAAGAATACAGAGTTCTTTTGAATCCGATTCAGGTCGAGAAAAAGAATTTTCCTATGTGGCTTCTTTAAACTCTGAACCAATTCCCTTTTTCGATATTTACTTCATTCTGCATAAATCGTCAATTCTACTTAATCGAGCACTCAGGTTATTTGA
>JAEOTY010000329.1 GCA_016839625.1 Candidatus Hodarchaeota archaeon | reverse complement strand
ATTTTCGGACTAGAAGCAAGTCATTATTATAAGCGGTTTTAGTTTATGTGATAATATATTAAGATTCAGAGATAGATTTGAATGAATATTTTATAGAAAGAATTCTGGAGTTTGTCTTGCTTTGACTGGAATAATAGAGGGAGTAGAAGCCAGAGAAGTTTTTGAGAAACTCCGTATAGGCGATTGGCTTTTCGTTGGATGTGTTTTTATGGTGGTTGGGAATTTTATCTGGAATCATAATCTTGATCTGATCCTTCTCACTTTTTCTGCTAAAAATATGAGCGTGGGTCTCATCTCTTTGGGATTATTAACAGCAATTGTTGGAGTAGTTAAGTTTACAATAAACATTGTGCGAACAATACCTGAAGATGTACTGACAACAAAAGATGTTAAAGATCTTATCAAAACAGACTCTCCTGAAGAAGGAATCATTAATGATGCATTAGCAGCCATTCAGGAAAGGAGGGAACTTTTGATTGGGAGTTTTCTCCTCCTCATTGGATTTGGTTTCTGGGAGTCCGAATATGATCTAAAATTTCCTGGATTTTTCTTCCATGATATCAGTGCGATTGTGGTCTCCATTGGGGGATGTCTTTTTATCTTCGGGAGTTATAAGGTTCTAAAAGGTATTATTTATTTTCAGGCTGCAATAAGCCATTTTCGGAAAGCGAATCCTCTGATTTCCTATGGATTAATTGTCGCTTCCTCTCTTCAAGAACAGGTTCCAGAAATCATTCTAACCTCTCCACCTATCATCCCTTTGCCTGGAGAAATCTTCGACTCCATAGTGAAAAAATCATTTGACCTCCTTGGAGTACCCAGCTCAGAAGAGGGAACTCATACCATTTATTCGTTCCTTATTGGAGAGGAACAATGTACCGTCTTAGCTTATGGTTTTCAATTTGCTGAAAATGATCTCTCTGAGGAAGTATCTCGACCCTTCGTTCTTAGCTTTATTATTCGTCCCCCGTGGAGCAATCAAGAAGACCTTGCCACTTATATTTGGGATAATCGTGATAATTTTGCTAAATTCTTCAATCATTTACGTCGAGTCAGGGATCAATTAAAGGACTCCGTGGATCATGAAGTGCTCCTTGCTGAAATGGATTCTTTTCGAACTTTCTTTACAGAGATGATTTTAACAATTCGTAAGAAATATATCGAGGCTTTTTTTCCTCAAGAGTCCCCTCTCCCTCCTCAGGACAGGAAATTTTCAGTATGAGTTCTTTAGCTTTTTACATTGTCATAACTGGGTTGATTGGAACATTCGGATTGTTTCTGTTCTTAGTCAATTTCTTAAAAGGTATTTCAAGTTATTACAAGGATTATTCAGAACTTCCTCAAAAGGATTATGATTTAAATGGAATAATTTCCGTTTTAGAATCGGAACTCCCTGACATAAAGTACCACCTCAAGATTGTCTATTCTAATCATCCAGATCTCTTGATGCTTAAACCAAATGTGTTTCCCTGGCAAAGAACTGACACCTTGACATTTATCATTACTACCCGTTTTTTTGCTCCCCCTTTTACGGAAAATGATAGGAAAGCCATACTATATTATCGGCTTGCTCGTGATCCTTTGCATACTGGCAATAAATGGGTTTTTCCAGCGGTACTTCTGATCGGATTTCTCTTACTCCTCCTTGAGATTCTTTTCTCATATTATTTATTCTTCATAACAAGCTTCTTTATGTATCTGGCTGTTGCAGGATTATCGAAAGGTGTAAGGAACGCTGATCTGCAATCCTCTATTTATGCCCTTCAAAAAGCTCCCATTTTTCTCAAAACGTTTGAGAAACTCGTAGATTATTACCAAGAACACACAGGATGGTTCACAAAACTTTACTATCGATTAATAGCCATAGTTGGATTAAGCTTGGTTTTATCACCTCCCAATCGAATTAGAGAACTTAGAAAGAGAAAAAGCAACTATATTGAAAATGAAAAAGGCTAACCGTGTGGAAAACGAGTGGACCTATCGTCAGTTGGCTTGAGGAGCGGAAATCTTCGCGTTTGAGCACTTCGGTCTGATGTCTGGTTTTTTATTTTCGGTTGTTTCTTCCTGCTCTAAGTTATTTATTGAAAAGACCTTTTATTCCGTAGCTTTTTTATTCATAATCAGAAACTATCATAAAAACAGGGAGTATACTTGCTGTGGTTTACGCAAAAGAAATCTTAATTCTAACAACTGAAAGTTTTGCTATTTATCATGAATCATTTGGAGTAACCAAGAAAGACAAAGATATGGTTGGGTCTCTTTTAGATGCATTGTTGAATTTTATGAAAGAGGTTATGGAGGAGGAAAAAATCCTCGGTATTCGTTTTGGAGGAGGAGATCTGATAATAGAGCGAGGTAAACAGGTATTAACTGTTATTTCTGTTGTTTTAACTGAAGGGCAGAGGGAGCAGGAAGAATTGACCTTTCGCAATCAATTACTTGAATTGATTCATGAAGTAGAAAATAAGTTTCAGGATAAATTCAAAGAACCGCTTTTCCAAAGTAATACTTTTCTTGAGATTGGATCAATGGTTCATACGAAGTTTTTTGGTAACCAATTAGTTAGGATTTCTCTTGATGACTTTGATGGAGCTGATCCTTTTTTTTATGAAGCCCTCGTTTTTAAACTCACTCCTCATGGTTTAAAACGCTACAGGTTTTATAACAATGATTCTGTCTTTCTGGAATTAACCAGAAATTTCCCGAGAGACAAATTTGATCAAATTCTTCCTAGTATGCATGAAAATAACTCGTTAATTCATTTTAAGGATTATAAGGCGTTATTTAAAGGGGCGGACAGAGAAAAAATTATCTCGGTTCTCTACTTCCTTGCCAAAAAGGGAATCTTTGAACTTTTCAGCGTTGAACGATAGAATCCGTTCTAGAAACCAATTTCTGAATCCAATTAAACTTCATCAGATAGTATAAGGAGTGTAATTCTTCGAGTGTGGGCGATTCGGTCTGATGTCTGGTTTTTAATTTTCGGAAATTCCAATCATATTTTGTATTCTCTTT
>JAEOTY010000328.1 GCA_016839625.1 Candidatus Hodarchaeota archaeon | reverse complement strand
GTCTCAAACAAGAGGGAGTAAAATTTGTATTCGGAATCCCAGGAGATCAGTTATATCCAATATTAGATGCGATCTATAAAGAAGATTCCATTGATTTCGTGACTTTTAGACATGAACAGTCTTGTGCCAACGCAGCTGACGCATGGGCTCGGGTTACTAATGAACCTGGAGTATGTTTAGGAACAGTTGGCCCAGGAGCAGCCGATCTAGTACCTGGAGTTTATACAGCTCACGCTGATAGCATTCCTATGATAGTGATCACAGCACAGAATCAAACGTGGAACATATATCCTGGGCATGGAATGACACAGGACCTTGATCAAATCAATTTATTTAAACCAATAACAAAATGGCAAGCAGTGGTTTCTCCTTGGACTCGTATTCCAAGTCTAGTACACTGGGCCTTTCGAGCTGCTACCTCAGGGAGACCTGGACCTGTCTTACTTGATATACCATCGGATGTTTTATTTGCAAAGAATGATATTTCTGAGCTTACGACGCCTATCAGTGAACCAAAGAATTATCGAAGTTTACATCACCCAGTCGCACATCGTGATTTGATTGAAAAGGCTGCCGATTTGCTAATCAAAGCTGAATATGCATTAATTCATGTTGGGGGGGGTGCTCTTCGTTCTAATGCCAGTAAAGAAATCCAGGCTTTAGCTGAATATTTGCAATGTCCAGTGACAAGTTCTGTTTTCGCTCGAGGAGTTCTTTCTGATGATCATCCTTTGCTCTTATTGCCAGCTGGTTATGGTGCTATTGCAGCTCAATCTGGTGCGGAGCTTATTCTGTTAGTTGGTGGTCGTTTCGGAGATTTAGACAATTGGGGACGTCCGCCTTTTTGGGGGAACCAAGAGGCTCAAAAAGTAATTCAGATTGATATTGACCCTGAAGTAATTGGATTAAACCGTCCAGTGCAACTAGGTATTGTCGGAGACGCGAAATCCACAATAGATCAACTTTATAAAATTATAAAGTCACATATATCACCTCGCGAGCCGTCTTCATGGGTAGAGGAATGCCATGGTGCTCAAACTGAATGGTTAAAGGATTTCTTAGAACACGGTAAATCAGATCAAGAACCGATTCATCCTCTTCGAGTTATTAAAGAAGTGCGAGATTTCTTCCCTCGAGATGCCATCTCTATTGTAGATGGAGGAAACACTGCGGTTTGGGCTCATTATTTGAATAGGATCTATGAACCCAATACTTACTTATCGCCAAGTGATTCTGGACACTTAGGAGTAGGAATTGGCTATGCAATTGGCGCTCAATTAGCCAAACCCGATAAAAAAGTCTACGCAATTATGGGTGATGGCTCTTTCATGTTTAATGTCCAAGAACTAGAAACTGCTAGGCGATTGAAGCTACCGATTGTCATAATAGTTGTTAATGATAGAGCATATGGTATGATCAAAGCAGGCCAGAAAATTGCTTATGATCAACGTTATATTGGTGTTGATTTCTTTGATGTGCGTTATGATAAACTCGCTGAATCAATTGATTGTTTAGGCATTCGAGTAACCGAGCCGAGTGTCATCAAACCTGCCTTGGAGAAAGCCAACGAAGCAGGAGTTCCTGCTGTTCTTGATGTTGTCGTTGATAGAGAAATTAATCTTGAACCTCCTGATTTTGAAACACTTGCAGGAATATGGTTAGAAGGATGTTTAGATTAGCTTCCTTATCATCTAACCTTATCACCACGTTGGTGATTATCTACTCTTTTTCAGTAATTGAGGAAGAACTTTTGGCTACCTTAAGAGCTTCCCCGATATAATCAGTCAACTTAGCAAGCTCTAATCGTTCTCTTAACGGAGCATTGCGTTGAATGAGAGCGTTCCACTTATCTAATTCTATACGAAGTTGTCTCTGTTCCTCAGAAACCTTAGTACATAGTATCTCCAATCCACTTTCAATTGTAATAAGTCTCGCTTGCTCCAGTAATTGGTCAGCACGTTGGGCATTACCTTCAACCAATGAGAATTTAGCCTGAAGTAATAACGATTGAGCTATTAAAGGTGTGGCGTGTTGTTTATGAGCTATGTCATGAATCCTCTCTAGTAATACACTCACCTGTTGGAGTACTTCTCCTTCTCCATACAATTTAAATTCGTCAATTAATAACTCACAAAGGTCTAACATGGCTCTAACAGTTATTGAAAACCAGATTATTTCTTCATTAACCATCTGTTCTAGTATTTCTTGAGCTTTAACCTTATCAGTTATACGAGTACCTTTCTTAAGCAACAAACTTTTAGCTAAACGGTACCATTGACTAATAATTGGATTATCATCTCGTTGGTGGATCATGTGTAAACGAGTAAGGTAGCGCTTTGCTTGGTCAGGTGAATTATTGTCAATCAACAATAGTGTTAAATCAAAAAGTGTTTGTGAGACATTTATATTATTACCAACTTCTTCATAAAGGGCTAAACTGCTTGTTAAGTTTTCCTTAGCCAGTTCAAAATCACCTTTATCACTGTAAACTTCACCAATAATAAGAAGGCCTAGAGCTATGCCTCGTTTATAACCAACCTCTCTGTATGTTGTCAAACTTTGTGAAAAATAGGCTAATGCTTTATCTAGGTCACCTTTATGTCTTATAACGGCACCAATATGAAGAAGACCTGTTGCAATGCCTATTTTATTGCCAATCTCCCTGAATATTGTCAAACTTTGTGAAAAATAAGCTAATGCTTTATCTAGGTCACCTTTAAAACTGTAAACCATACCAATATTATCAAGAGCAAGCGAGATGAGATTTTTGTCTTTTATTTCTTTAGCTAGGACTAGGCATTGTTGTATGAAATCCAACGCACTATTTAAGTCTCCTGTCGCTAAATAAATGAGACCTTTCCTCCTTAAAAGAGATGAATTTCTTTTACTGATCTCTGCTTTTTTTTCTTGTTCTATTGATATCACTTTTTTTTCTCCCTCTTCAACCACTTCTAATCCTTTTTCATATCTCCCTTGAATCGATAGTATATCTGCTTTAATAATTAATGCATCAACAGTAAGTAAAGGATTAATATCCTTTTTCTTAAGGATTTTAGTTACAATAACCATACTGTCATTAAATTCCCCCAATTTTAACAATGCATAACTTTTTAACAGAAGAATTCTTATTTGGACATTGTTAGATAAGTCATTCCTTTCTTCAAGTTGTTGTACACTCGTAAGTGCCTTCTTAAACTTCCACTCATCTAATAACTTTTGGATTTTTTTTATTTCCTCTGTTACTACCATAACTCTCTCACAACATAGTAACTCTTTTCATTTCTATCCTATTTATTTATATTACGAAAATTGGTGTTAAACTGGAAAATTATTGCTAGTCTTTCAATTCCCCCTTTATTTATCAAAAGCAAAAACTGCTTTAACTACTTTATATTTTCCTTTGTTCATTGAAAATTTGAAAGCTTTTTTGTATTCTTTAGGAAAACTGAATTTATGAGTAACCATCCATGAAAAATCAACCTTCCCTGAAGCCAATAAATCTAATGCGATTTCAAAAGCATGTTTAATTGATCCAGATACATCTGTTTCCATTGAGGAAGCAAATGAGCCTAGGACTCGTAATTCCCTTGACCAAATCAATGACCAATCTACATTTATTTTATGAGGGTTTCCGATTAATATCATCTGGCCTCCAGCTTTTGTAAATCGTAAAGCATCATCAATTGTGTTTAGTATTCCAACACATTCAAAGATGATATCAGCTCCACCCCCGACTAATAACTCTTTTTTCTCTAGAATGGGTTTATATTTCCTTGCTTTGAACTGTTCTGCAATTTCCTGATAGTATCCCTTTCTAACCTGTATAAATATATCTGCTCCCGCTTTCTCTATCGCTAATCTTCCTTGATATTCACTTTTATCTAGTGCAATTATCTTAGCTTTGCTACCTAATGCCCTAAGGGCGATTATTACCATTAAACCAATAACTCCTGTACCCATAATGATTACAGTTTCATCAGGCTTGGGGAAATGACGTAAAACTGCATGGATTCCAATTGTGAAAGGTTCTACTAAAACAGCATTATCATCAGGAACAATATCTGGAACTTTGTATACTTGAGTTTTATGTGCAAGATAATAACGACTAAAGGCTCCTCCTGTATCATGGCACCAACCTGTATCAAATGCAGGGTTAAGATCTCCTGTATCGAAGTTATCACATCTCATAGTATCCCCATTCTCACAATTTTGGCAAATTGGTTCGATTCCTCGAGTTTGACAGCTAAGAATGGGATCTAGAACAACACGATCTCCAACATTTATTTCATGCACATTTGGACCAATTTCTGCAACTATTCCAACGTTTTCGTGACCAAGAACTGCAGGAAAGGAACACAACGGTTCTAAGAGTGGACTTTCTTGTAATAGGATAGTATTAACATCCGAACCACAGATTCCCGCATATGTTGTTTTTATTTTCACCCATCCGTCTTGAACCTCTGGTTCAGGTATATCATCTAATCTAGTTGGAGGAAAAAAACTCAAGTAAGCTCTTTTAGTTATTCTTCCAAGCAGTTTTGTTGTGAGATATCTAGGAACATTTGCATGAAATCTAAGTGCTTTCATACCCAATCAATCCAATAGACACATAATTAAATTATTCGCCAAAATAATAATCAGTTACGAAGATTTATGATTGATATACCACAATTAAAAAACCAAATCTAAAAAATTATTGGAGTTTTTTCGTTTGGATACAAACTTTCATCATGTTGGGATAGTCGTCCATGATTTGAAATCTGCTATTTCAAAGTATTGCACAGCATTTGGACATAATTTCGGTAATATCAGGATCCATACACAGTATTATGCAACAGGAAAAGAAGAGGAGGAATTCGAATATGCATTCATTCCTCTTGGAAATAATTGTTACATCGAACTTGTGTCTCCTCTTACTGAAGGCCCAACTAAAAGATACTTAGAGAAGAAAGGAGAGGGGTTATTTCATTTAGCATTTGAATCAGATGATATCTTACGTACAATTGACGATTTTGAAAAAGCGGGATTTCCACTCGCAGGAAGAACTCCAACCGAAGAAGTATTCTCGGTATTTTTTCATCCAAAATCTGCTCACGGGGTTCTAATTCAACTATTGAAAAAAAATATTCTTTTATCTGATGGATCCCCAAATCTTGACATTGTGAATCAATCCTACTAAAATTAGATCTTATGCAAGAGAAATTATTCTTGGACAGGCAGTAAAATGGAAGAAAACGGATGGACTGAATTCTACCAGAATCTCAAAAGAGCTTCTCGCAGTTTTCCACAGGTAGAAACTGTTTTTAGGGTAATCCTTAGCACATTATTCCTATTTCCTCATTTAATCTATCCATTACTCGATAATAAACAAAAATTTCTTGACCAACTAAGTCATAAATCTAATTATTGGGAATTGCAACGTATAACTGAGTATTTTAGATTGCATATCAACTCCTCATTGGGAAAATATCTTTTACATGAAGATTGGTGGTGGTATTTTCTTGTACAAACAGATTGGAAACGCAATTCTATTGGAATCAAGACTTTAACGGATTTTCATGAATCATTGGGCAAACCAGAACATCGGAAGATCGCAGGAGTATATTTTACACCAAGTAAAATTATCAAAGTAACATGCCGTTACACACTTTTCATTTTTCTTTGTAACAGACACGAGTTAATGATGGATAAGGAAACTCTCTATCAGATGGTCTTTCATTTTAAATACCCCTCAAATCTTCAAAAGGAGGATTATCTTAAAATAACTCATTTATTGACAACTACCAAGATATTGGATCCAAGCTGCGGTACAGGGGTTTTTCTTATAGAAATGGTTAAACTAATATTCTCTCTCATTCGTGCAAATCCAACTACCTTCGAAAATTCAACCGAGGACGAATTAAAAATATTTCAGGATATTTTTTCGAATGTTTATGGATACGACATTGATTCTAATAGCGTTACACTTGCCAAAATTATACTCACACAGCAATATTTCCAAATGACAAAGAATAGTATGTTTTCTGAAGAGGATTTTACACATTTCTTTAACAATGTCCTTCAAATCCATGAACGAGATTTTATCATGGAGAATGATACCTCCCTTAGAAAATTTGAGATCATAATTGGTAATCCTCCTTATATTCGACACCATGGGTTAAATGTAACCTCCATGAAAAGATCTAGGAAGAAATTCTTGCAGGAACTCAAACCTTTTTTTCAAGGAATATCGCTCAAATGGGATAAAAAGGCAGATTTGTTCATTTACTTTTGGTTAAAAGCTATCACATTTTTGAAAGAGAGAGGTGTCATTGCTTTCGTACTTTCCCGAGCATGGCTTTCCTCTCGTTATGCAAAACCTCTAGAACAAGTTTTAGAATCACTTTTTCACCTTGATCTGATCTTGGAGTTACCATTAGAAGTTTGGAAAACTGCAGAAGTTCGTACACACATTGTTGTTGGACACAAAGATAGTAAAGAAGAAGAACAAAAAACGATGACTACAATTGTTTGGAAGGACACAGTTGAATCATTGATAAAACTTGAGAAATCAGTACCTAGCATTCGTCCTCTAGAAACTACTGTGCTTGAGGCTGATGATTGTCAATTAGAAATAAAATTATGCGAAACAAAACGTTTTAGAATCACTCAAATATCAGATTTAACCCCACTACTGATGAATTCAAAGAAACTATTCCCTATTCTCAGAATAGATTACTTAGCGATGTCTCCATTTCTCATGAACATACTCATCACCAAAAAAGATAGATTTTGTATGTTGCAAGACCTTGGAAAAATAGAAATGGGATCAACCACAGGAGCAAATCGATTTTTTTATCTGGATAATGAAACAGTCAAAGAATATCGAATTCCGAAGGAAAACTTGTTTCGTATGACTAAATCTCCTAAAGAATGGAGAACAATTTTTTCTTATAACCAAGATATGCTAAAATCTTTTCTTCATATTCCTGAAAAGCTTTCAGAAGATAACCCTAAAGAGCTGAGAGAATATATCAATAGTATCCAAGAGGAAATATTAAGACGACCATATTTCAAGAATAAAACAGTAAACAATTGGTATCAAGTACCTCTGATTCAACCAGACCTGTTAATCCCTAATATGACTTACAAAAGGTCATTTATAGCCTATAATCGTGATAAGTTACATATTGATAAGCAATGGATTGGATTTTGGGTTACTAACCAAAGCTGGTTATTTCCACTACTTGCTTTCTTTAATTCAAGTTTAGGAATTCTTCTCAGAGAAGTTCAAGGTACTAAAACTCTTGGTTTGGGTTCCTTAAAGCTGTCTCTTAAGGAATGTCAAAATTTACTGGTTATTGATCCACGGAAAATCCCTGAAAAAGTGGCTTTAGATCTTAAAGCACATGTACTTGACCTAGGTTCCTTGGAAATAAAACCAATCTGTAACAACAAGAAATCCTTTTCAGAATACTCAAATATACAAGAATCTATTAACCACTTACTTCTGGTTGAATATTTAGGATTAACTTCCAATGATGTTACCAGGATCCAAGAGATCTTAAAATTTGAATTTTACTGGAGATTTGCTAAAGAAAAACAGAACAAAAAATAAAGAAGGGACTTTATGATGAAAAAAAAAGTAATCTTCCATAAAGACTACTATAAAGTTTATACATCAGATCCAGCAGCAGATTCTGGTCGAATGGAATCTATTGTTGAAGAATTACACGATTTCGAGTTTATTGAACCGAAACCAGCATCAGACGAAGATATTTTACTGGCGCATACTGAGCAACACCTTTTAAGGGTAAAAGAATCTCGAGGACAAGTCTATCCGATGGCATTACTTGCTGCTGGAGGAGCGATATTAGCAGGTGAACATGCTTGTGATCAGGGTGATCCACTCTTTGCTGCTATCCGTCCCCCAGGACATCACGCAAGTCCTGAAGGTTTTTGGGGTTTTTGCTATTTTAATAACATCGCTATTGCGATCAAAAAGCTCCTAAAAGACAAAAAGATTAACAAAGCAGCCATTATAGATTTTGATCTTCATTTTGGAGACGGAACGAACAGTACTTTTTCGACGTCTTCTGAAGTAATATATTATCATGTTGAAGGGGGAACCAGAGAGCAATTTATTCAAAATATCCGAGATTTTCTACAGGATCATTCATCGATCGATATAATTGGTGTATCTGCAGGGTTTGACAGACACGAGGATGATTGGGGTGGATTGTTAACAACTGAGGATTATCGGACAATTGGAGAAATTATTAAAGATTTTAGTGAGAAATCTTGCCCAGGGTGCCGTTTTGCAGTATTAGAGGGCGGTTACAACCATGCAGTTCTTGGAAAGAATGTGAGAGCATTTATCGAAGGTTTTCAATAGAAAATATTGGTAAATATTACTAAAGTTCACGGAATTCCGAGTACTAGATCATAGACTCTCCCAATGAGAAATGAAATTCTTCCTATTGTATCACTTGAGAATTTTTGCAATATTAAACCACCACTTAAGTGATAGATGTGATAAAAATTATGATTTTGCAAAATAAATCCCTTTTTTCCTTCTTTTTTATGTTTAATCAGATCTAGTCAATTATCTCTCAGTATATTCAATGATTTAGGAGTCTCTTGATCGTTTGTTTCTAACAGATTATTAGGAATTAACTTCCAAAGATAAATCTAGAATTGATCCTGAGGAGAAAATCCAGTCGTCTCAAAAAAGCAGGTTTATTAGTAGGGAGACATTAGTTATTATTAAGGTAGCTTCGAGGAAGAACAGACAATATAGATTACTTTTTTATTTAATAGTGCCCCATTAGAGGAATAAACTTTATGAGAAAAGAAGCAAGAGTGTTCATTGTGGATGATTCCGCTGTAGTTAGACAAAAGGTCTCTGAATTTTTAACAAATTGTGGAAAAAACATAAATGTAGTTGGAGGAGCTCCTAATGGCAGAGTAGCTTTAGCTAAACTAGCTCTTCCAAAATATAGATCAGATGTTGTTCTTGTTGACGCAATAATGCCCGAGATGGATGGTTTTGAAACAATAG
>JAEOTY010000327.1 GCA_016839625.1 Candidatus Hodarchaeota archaeon | reverse complement strand
ACTTTTAGCTTTGATAAAGGATGTCCCAAATCATAAGATTTTCTAAGGTGCTCTAATGAAACGTGCGTGTACAGCTGTGTGGTTGACAAAGATGCATGTCCCAGAAGCTCTTGGATGACACGGATATCAACAGCATTCGATAAAAGATGTGTAGCGAACGCATGTCGTAAAGTATGGGGGGTCAGCTGTTTATCGATTAAATCTGTTGATTCTTTGTACTTTTTCACAATTCGTTGGATTGAACGGGCAGTTAAGCGATGGCCTGAGCGATTTAAGATTAATGCTTGATCGTTAGTATCTATTCTACGGAATTTTAGGTATTCTTCTAGGATTGTTACTATTCCATCAGGAACAGGGATTATTCGATCTTTGTTACCCTTTCCTCCTACTACATGAATAATTCGACTTTTCAGATCTATTTGATTAGTGTTAAGGTTGGTTAATTCTGATACTCGCATGCCAGTTCCATACAGCAGAAAGAGAATAGCTCTGTCGCGGAGATTATCAGGAGTACCAAGGAGCTTTAATGCTTCTTCTTCGGAGATTGTTTTAGGTAATGATTTAGGAATTTTTGGAGATTCAATGTTCTCGGTTGGATTCGATCTAATGAATCCTTCCTTCTTCAGAAACTTGAAAAATGATTTTAATGAACAGATCTTACGATGTAAACTCCTTGCAGAGTACTCTCTTTCTCGTTTAAGGTGGAGTAAGAATTTTCGCAGCTCTATTGTCGTTGTTTCTTCGATCGGTCCGTCATTAAACCGTTCAAACATTTTCAAATCATAGGAGTATTCACGAATTGTCTTTGGTGAGTAACCTTTCTCGATTTCAAGAGTAGTGAGGAAATTCTCGATTAACATGTTTAATCATCAGCATCATTCCTCCCCGTCGTCAAACGTTTTCATGACATGGACAACTTACACAAAAAATCTAGATTGGAGCGCCCAATTTTATTTAAGCAAATATCAGAATATTCTGCTCACTAACTTAGCTTTCCCTACTTCTTCATCGTATTCTAGTAATTTGGCCCTATTTAACTCATGTATGGAATGTAGAACTATCGCTGGACTAAACCCTGTACTTGCAGCTAATTCTTGACGTGTCATTTCCTTTCCTGTTTCACCACCATGGAGCAAATATAGAATCTTAGCATGAGGCTTTCCCTCAAATACTTTCTCCAGTAAAGTAATGTAGATACTTAACAGTTGTTTCACATCAAGAGAAGCTTCTTCTTTTTCAGAGAGTTCAGAAAAAAGATCAGATACTTTCTTGAAATCATCTTCAAGCGACTTATATTCAGATTCTAATCGCTTTTGTTCTTTTTGAGCTTCATTTAATTTCTCCTCTCTTTCCGTTAATAATTTCTCTTTTTCTACGACTAGTCGCTGTTTTTCGGCCAAGTCATTCTCCATTGTAACGATAGTATTCTTTATTTTTTCAATCGTAGGCACAATATCTTCGATTCGTAACTTCTCATCACTCATTTAACTTCCACCTTGCTGTTTTTTCTTTACCTTATTTCAAAAAATCTTCCTCTTAATATACCAGTTTACACTTTATAAACCTAATTCCCCAAAAAATTAATCTTATTTGTTTCTCTTCATCAAAGGATATCATTATCTTCAGTATATTGATTATCGTAATCTTGAGGATAGATATCTCTGCTTTTTCTCACTTTAGGTCGGTTAAATAGGGCAATATAGCCAGCAGCATCATATAACTGCTCCAAATTTTGCATTGATTCTTCTTCCCAAACTCTTCGTTTTTCGTTATTTATCAACATGAATTCTGAAAAGCTCCAATCATCACAGATGTCTTGTACTTGGTCGGCTATTGGTTCAGGGGATATAGCAAAGAATTTTGCAATTTTGTAAAATGAAATGAGAACAATTTGTATGTTAAAACAACTAATAATGTTAAACAATCCATTAATAATAGTCTGCTTACGGTTAATTTTCGTATCTACAGCAGTTTCAGATGGTTTTGAGAATCTTTGGTTATATTCGACAAAATCACCCAAATTAATTCTCAGTAAATCGAATTTAGAAGGAAAAAATTCACTCATGTCTCGAACAGAACCAACAGCGATGGTATTTTTTGTCAAAGTTATTGATTGCGGGAAAAGGTTAAATGATGGAGGAAGAGTCACAGAGTTAGATTCCATTCCACGCTCATCTAATGGAGCATGGTAGTGCACTTCACTACTAACAAGAGTAATTGGTTCATATTTTTGAACAATATGGCCTTTTATTGACATGAATCGAAGTTTAGGTAACTCTGTAATATCTAAGTTCGTACCAACGATGGATAGATCTAAATGTTTAGCAAGGGGAAAGTAAAAAGGAGCGTTCGTTAAAGCTGACGATCCGTCCACAATATAGAGGGTTTCGAGAGAACAGTTTCCATGTTGTAATTCGAAGTTCAACTCATCGGTCACCTTCCGTGTTATAATGGAATAACGAGGAATACCTATAAATTCTCTGTACAGGCTTTGAGAATGAGTTCGAAAAAATAAGTAGTCTGGAACACATAGGAGGCGTACTCGTTTAGCACGCATGATTCCATGATCAATAAGAAACGTTTCCAGCAAAGTATGTTGTTCATGGTAGTTGAAGTTTTAAATTCTTTTGCTGTCAATTTTTTGAATGTAAAACCTTTAATTTCATTTAATGTGGAATAAATTGCATCTTTAATTGCGAAAGCTGAAAAGCAATGAGGCATCCATACGATCTTGAATTGGAGAAAATCCACCAATTAGTGTTAAATAAACACTACAAGAAAATCCTTATCCAAATGCCTGAAGGAATGCTTGATAGACCACTAAAAGAGATACTCGAGGTTTTAACTCCCTTAAACGTACAAGTTATTATTTCAGGTGATCCTAGTTATGGAATTTGTGATCTAGGAATTGATCTCGCGGTTCAATTAGGATGTGAATTGCTGATCCACTTTGGACATACCACGTTTGGTTT